>JACZKF010000379.1 GCA_014860175.1 Desulfuromonadales bacterium
GATTGACGGGTGCGCTCGTACTCCCATTCGGCCGGAGACATGCAGTAGCCCCCATTCCGACGATTTGCAGCCAGGAACTCCTCCAGGCGGCCGGCAAGGGCAATGGGCGCCTCTGCGTTGCGCGTGGCCGACTCCAGCGCCTGCCTGGCCAGCTCCAGCCGTTTTTGGGCCAACGGGACATCCTGCGCGGCGCCGCTGGGGACCTGCCGCCCCTCGTCCTCGAAGGACCGGAAAACCTTTTCGGCGGCCCGCAGATTGTCCCGTGCGTCGCGTACACGGTCGGTCGCGGCGCCCACAACGGCCCTTGCCGCGTCGGCGTCATTCACTGCCCGCTCGGCCTCGGGGGAAGTCCAGCCATGCGGCACCGGAAGGTCCTCGGCAGAGAGGCCGAGATATGCCATCGGGTCCACCCCCGGGTGCCATTCGACCCGGCGGCCGGCTGCCTCCAGTTCGCGGCAGGCGGCGACATACTCCCGCCAATGGCCGGCGATCTCTTCGGTGATCTCCGCGAAGGCGGCGGCGCGCATGGCCTCGGGGATTTCCTGGCCGTCGTGCCCGGCCAGGCGATCACTGATCAGTCGGGCGACGGCCTGCTTCACCGCTGCGGGGTCGATCAGGCAGGCGAGGGCCAGGGGGTTTAGTCGCTCCAGTCCGACGCCGCCAGCAGGGTTGAATTCAGGTTGGGCGAGCTGGTGAAGGGGGAGCTGGTCGGCGGCCTTCGTGGCGATGTAGGCCACCATGCGGTCGATGTTCGCCTTGCGCTCCGCCTCGGGAACAAAGGCGGTTCGCGCCAGATCCATACGACGGTCTGCGGCGGCCAGGGCGTCCAGCGACTGCTCCATGCGTTCGGCGGCGGTCAGGGTGTTGGTGTTCTTCGGTCTTGCCATGGTCAGTTCTCCTTCGGTGAGCGGTGGGCGATCAGGGGACGGAAGTCATTGGCGGCTGCGATCCCCCTGAAAAATCGGTCCAGTACCGCGGCGGCCTTTTCGACCGCCTCCATGTACTGAATGTCCCGCCACATGTCCACCCCCCTGGTCATCATAGGTTCCCGTTCTTTTTGTGCCAGAGCTTGGGCGTGGGATGCGGCGTCAATACCGCGTTGGATTTCTTCAGCAGTCACGCCGTCGAAGTTCATGTGTGGCCGGATGAATTCACGGACCTGCTGCAGAGTTTCTTCTGTCATGGTCAGAGCTCCTTCGGTAATGGTTGGAATTTCTGAGGGTGTCGCCCGGCCAGGGTGGCCAGGACTTCCTCGGTTGCAAATGCTACGTCTACGCGGCGCCGCACAAAGTCGCGGTACAGTGCGGGGGTGGCGTGGTTGGTACAGAGCTTGTGCAGCTCTAGGCAGCGGCGGCGCTCGGCAAGCACCGCCTGCTGGACTAGCGCCGAGGCCTCGGATCGGGTCAAATCGCCTGCAGTGTCTGGGGCGGGTTTTTCTTCCATCTTCAATCTCCTTTCGGGTCAGCGGGTCTTGTTCCACAGGTATTCAAAATCGTCTTCCTCGTCGCTGGTGTCATTCCCCGTACAGCCGGACACAACGGACACACCTAAAGGTGTGTGTCCTGTCTGTCTGGGGTCCTGCCAGACATTGTCCGGACATTGTCTGGCCTTGTCCGTGTCCCGTGGCCACCACAGGTCATTGAAAGTTTCGATGAGCTTTCCGGCGAAGAGTTCGTCAACGGCACGACGGAAGGACCTCTGTTTTCCGCCGGCTGTGCCCGTGGGGGAGATGCCCGCACTGTAGGCAGCCTCACGCCAGTCATCGACGTGAACGGCCTTCACCAGTGCCCCCTTTACCTCTTGGGGCTCTGCGGCCTCAACGAGTTCCCGCAGGGCAGAGAGTGCGATCCTTTGCGAAAACGGGGGCCTGCGGGCCTTCTTGCCGACCAGCGTTGTCTCCTCGCATTTCCGCAGGATGACGCTGGTCATAACCTGCCCGTCGTCGGGGTCGATCCAGTCGGAGAGTTGGACAATTTCCGGCTTAAAGGAAATGTCCGGGGGAGGGTCATGGTCCTTGACCTTGGTGGCGGAGAGGGTGCGGGTGCCGCAGTCGTCGAGAGTGACCATGTATTCGGAGTCGGCCGCGCCCCTCAGGGAACTTGACCCCCTGGCCCGGTCTATGGCGGAAAGCCCGGAATGGTGGACGAACAGCACGGCGCAGCCATAACGGGACCTGATCTGGTCCGCAACTGATATGGCACGGGTCATGTCGGCTGTGCTGTTCTCGTCTCCCGGGCCGAAGTTTCGGTTGAGGGTGTCAACGATCACCAGCGCAGGGGGGCCGTGCTCGGCTTGCAGTCCATCGAATGCCGCGAGGATCTCCGCCGGGCCGGCCGCGTCAAGAAACTGCGCCGGCCGTTCAGAGACGAAGAACGGGACGCGCTCTAGGTCTACCCCATAGTGAAGCGCCCAGGCGTACAGGCGGCGGGATAGACCAGAGAACCCCTCGCCGCACAGATAGAAGACGGGTCCGATCATTCGGACGGGGTAGTCGTGCCAGGCCCGGCCGGTTGCGACGCATAGCCCCAGAGCGATGGCGATGAAAGATTTCATGACCCCGGCGGCGCCAAACAGGACAATCAGGGTGCCGACCTCGATGAAGGGCTTGACCAGCCACCGAACCGGCGTCGGCGCCTTGACCATATCCCCCGCGCTCCGGAAGGGGAGCCGGCGCTTGCCTGCATCCTCTGGTGGCGGGGTTTGTCCGGGGAACTCTTCCGGGAGGGGGTAGTCCTCGGGGCTCATGCCGCTAACTCCGCCACTTCGTCCCAACTAAAGCCATAGTTCCAGACGACCAGGCGCCCCATTAAGTCACGAAGCGGCCGGCCCTCCTTGGCTGCCCGTTTAAGTATAGCGGGTGCATTCTTGAGTAGAGCCGCAGGCAGATTGAATTGACGGGCTAAGCCAGCTAAAATCTGGGCGTTTCGTGTGTCTGAAAGGGCAATGATGAGGGCGGAATGGTCTGTGCTGTGCAGGTAATCAGATATACTTTCCCATTGAGGTAGTTCTTCCGCGAGCGGGTCTATCCCTTCGATCAAAAGAATGTCGAAATCACCCGGCAGCGATTTTGCATAATCAACAAGAGTCAGGGAGTCTACGACGAATCCAACAAAAGAGAAGTTTCTGCGGACCTCGGAAACACGAATTGACTTTGAGCGTCTGTGGCTGTACGATGTGTCCATGGCAAACCTCCTTGCCGAAAGCATTTCTGAAGGCCTCCAGTGTCCCCTGGGGGCTTTCGCCATTTCAAGTTGCCCGATTGGTCAATAGTTTTGACTCTGCGGACGCAAAGACACCTATCCTTCGACCAGCCTAAGAATGTCTGCGGCACGCCATGCCGTGCACCTCTCCCCGAGCTTGATAGGCTGGGGGAATGTCCCCTTTTTAACGCCAGCCCACCAGGTAGACTTCGAGACTGGAACGATGGCCGGAATGGGCGGCTTTGCATTAGGGTTGCCGATGATCTGCGGGAGTCTTAAGAGACCGTTTGCCGGGAATGTTTCGTTCATGTTTTCCTCCAATCCAGGGTGGACTAAGGCAAACATAACCGGATTGCACCGAACGGTAAACGCAATACTTAGTTATTTCAGTAACTTACAAAAACTTAAATTACTTGTGGGATTTTTTATCAAGGAGGGTGTTTCTTACTTGGTGGCTATCGCTCGGCGCAGCGACTGAGCCAGTTCCTCGTGCCTGGTGGGGAATATTGCGGAGACGATCTGCTTGCAGAGTTGATATCCGGGACCGGTCCCTTTCAGGACGGGAACGCCTGCGGAGCGGATTTCAAAAACAACCGCGTAGCACAGGCGGTAAATAACTGAATCGCACCTCTGCGCCCCCCCGCCCGGGGGGCGTCCTGGCTTTCTCCCGGGAACAGGGGGGCGGCGGATCTCGCTCACCAGTTGGCCCGTTACTGCCGAGACAATAAAGGTCGCTCTCGACTCAATCGACCGAACAACCTCGTACCAGGCGCGCCCATCACCGATACCCCGCTTTTCCCTGGCGGCGCCGATTATAAGCCGGGCGCTCTCGTGTATCTCGTCCGATAATCGGATCACGAAAACCGTTCCGCCTTCGCGTTGGCAAAAATTTGGGTTCTCGGGCGGCTTCATTGCCCCTTCACCTTCAGCGGTATAACCTTCGCTCCTACTTTGAGCCCGTCCAAATAGTCGGCCCATAGCTGCATCATTTTTTTCCGCTCGGCAAGGTGAGTGGTCCGATTGTACGCTTTGCCATTCGAGCCCCTGACTGTATGCGCCAATTGATGCTCGATGAAATCAGGGCGGACCTGCAGCACCTCGTCAAGGATCGTCCGCGCCATGGCCCTGAACCCGTGGCCGGTCATTTCGTCTGTTCCGTAGCCCATCCGGCGCAACGCTGCATTTATGGCGTTGTTGCTCATTGGTCGCGATGTAGACCGTACGGACGGGAAAACATAACGTCCATGGCCGGTCAGCGGGCGAAGGTCTTGGATGATCTCGGCAGCCTGCCAAGACAGCGGCACTAGGTGTGCAATCCCCATCTTCATTCTGGCGGCCGGGATGTTCCACTCCCCCGCCTCCAGGTCGATCTCCGCCCACTCTGCTTGCCGCAGTTCGCCAGGGCGGACAAACACAAGGGGTGCCAGCCTCAGGGCGCACTTGACCACAAACGAGCCGTCATAGGCATCCATGGCACGCAGGAGCCCGGGAATTTTGGCCGGGTCAGTTAACGCTGCATGGTGGGCCGTCTTGACAGGTGGGATGGCCCCCCTCAGGTCCGCGGTCGGGTCGCGCTCGGCCTTCCCGGTTGACACTGCATAGCGGAAAATTTGCCCGCTGATATTCCGGACCCTGTGCGCCGTCTCCAGTGTGCCGCGCGCCTCCAGTCGGCGTAAGACCTCCAGCAGGTCCTTTGCTTTCAGGTCGGCAATCGGACGGTTGCCGATCCAGGGGAAAACGTCGCGCTCCAGCCTGCCAGTTATCATCTTTTGGGTAGTCTCCGCCCTTGTAGCGGAGAACCGGGTCAGCCAATCCCGGGCGACCACTTCAAATGTGTTCGCCCCTCGCTCGGCATCGGCCAGCCGCTCCTCCTTTCGCGCCTCGCTGGGGTCCACCCCTGCAGCTACCTGCTTGCGTGCGGCGTCCTTTTTGGCCCGGGCCTCCGCAAGGGACACTTCGGGGTAGGTCCCAAGGGAAAGCAGCTTCTCCTTACCCCCAGCGCGATACTTGAACCGCCACCACTTACCCCCGGTCGGGGTGACGATTAAAAAAAGCCCCCCAGAATCGTACATCTTGAATGGCTTTTCCTGCGCCTTGGCGCCCTTGATTGCGGTATCAGATAGTGCCATGGGGGTAACTCCTCGCTGGGGGCAACTGCCGTTACCCCTGAACTTACCCCAATGTTACCCCGGACGTCAACGGACAAAATGGACAGAACGGACAAAGCCGGACAACGCAGGCAACAAAAAACCCGCCATTTAAGCGGGTTCTCTGCGGTTCTAGGATTGTATCGGTATCCGATGGACTGCTACTTGGTGCCCGGGACGGGAATCGAACCCGTACAGCCGTAAGGCCGAGGGATTTTAAGTCCCTTGCGTCTGCCAGTTCCGCCACCCGGGCGCGCTTGGTGTATTATTGCGATTGGCGCGACGATGTCAACGTTTAATGACCTCTTTCGAAGGAGGCTGTCCATGGCCGGCGAGACGCTGAACTGCCCCAAGTGCGGGGCGGTGGTAAAAACCTTCCGCAACCCCTTTCCGACAGTTGATGTCATCATCCGCAGCGGTGATCGGATCGTCCTGATCGAGCGCAGGAACGAGCCGAAGGGGTGGGCCCTGCCGGGAGGGTTCGTCGATTACGGGGAGAGCCTGGAAGCGGCGGCAATGCGTGAGGCGCGGGAAGAGACCGGGCTCGAGGTGCGGAATCTGCGGCAGTTCGGCGCCTACTCCGATCCGCAGCGCGATCCCCGCCAGCACAATATCTC
>JACZKF010000380.1 GCA_014860175.1 Desulfuromonadales bacterium
GATGATCATCCCGGTGTTGGTCCCGAGCCATACGGGAAACACCGTCTGGAACTTCGCCGCCAGCGCCACGGTGGCCAGCTGCGTCTTGTCGCCCATTTCGGCGAAGAAGAATGCGATCGCGACGGTCCAGAACGGGCTGAACGAGAATTTTTTATCCTCTCCCTCGAGCTTGTCCCCCCGGATCGTCCAAAGGCCGAACAGGATGAAGGAGGCCGCGGCCGCAAGCTGGATATGCTGCATGGGGATGAACTTCGTGAGGTAATTCCCGACGGCTACGGCGAGCAGGTGATTCAGCGCCGTGGCCGCGAACACCCCCCACAACACGACGGAGGCGCGAAAGCGCGTGGCGAACGCCATGGCCAGCAGCTGGGTTTTGTCCCCCATCTCGGCCAGCACCACGAAAGCGAGCGATGCGACAAAAACGGTCATTCTTTCACCTCACCGGCATTCGGGTAAAAAAAAACGAGACGATCAGCTCACGGGAAACGTGAGGCCGAAAGTCTCGCGAATTGGCGCTTCGCCAACGGCAAGGCTAGGTGCCCGGGCACCAGCGTGTTGACCTTGCCTTGCTCGCTACTCCCTTTCAACTGGCGATGGTATCCCGGTGCGGCCCCGCGAGTCAAGTTGCTATTGACAGCGATTCGCGTTTTAGGTAGCCTGTGGAGAGTAAAGGGGAGTAGCAACCGGCCGACCTGTCGGCCGGCCCGCGAACCGACATTACGGTGAGATGATCACCCGGTCGCGGCTCCAGAGTTGCTTCCGTTGGATTTGCCAGACCTTTACCTACAGCATGAGCCATCATGCCGCGGGTAAGGGTCTTTTTTATTGCCCCGGCAATTCCTGGCAAGGAGGAAACATGATCGACTTGGGTTGGCTGGGGCAGATCGCATTCACGTGGGAATTTCTCCTGGCGGTGTTGAGCATCGTGGTCATCGACCTGGTGCTGGCCGGCGACAACGCCGTGGTCATCGCCATGGCGGTCAAGAACCTGCACGGCAGAGAACGCAAGCTGGGGATCATCCTCGGTTCCGGAGGCGCCGTCCTCGTCCGGGTGCTCTGCACCTTCCTGGTGGCGCAGCTGCTGAACATGTCGTTCGTCAAGCTGGTCGGCGGCCTGGTCATCTTCTGGATCGCCGTCAAGCTGCTTACCGAAGGCACCAAGGAAGAATCGCATACCAAAGAGGCCACCTCCCTCTGGGGTGCGCTCTGGGTCATCATCGTCGCGGACCTGAGCATGGGTATCGACAACATGCTGGCCGTCGGCGCGGCGAGCCACGGGAACCTGTTCCTGCTTCTGTTCGGCCTGCTCCTCTCCATCCCGATGGTCGTGCTCTTGAGCACCTGGCTCTCCGCCATCATGGACCGCTACCCGATCATCCTTTGGGTCGGCGCGGCGGTGCTGGGCAAGGTGGGCGCGCAGATGGTGGTCACCGACCCGTGGGTGCGGGGACTGGTCGCGGTTCCCAAGTGGGGCGAGTACGCCTCCATGGCGATCGGGGTCGCTTTCGTGGTCCTCTTCAGCAAATGGCTCATCTCCAGGCGCAGGGGCAAGGCGGCGATCGAAGGCCCGGCGGCGCTGGCTGAAAATTGACCGGAACGCCTTAGACGAAAGACCGGCAGGCGTCAAAGGGGGCATGGAGAAATCCATGCTCCCTTTTTCGTTTCAAGTCAAAAAAAAAGGGGGGGGGTAAATTCCGATATTTTTTTATCCGTATCAGCATTGTATACTGTCTGCATCGGATTCATTATCACCCAGAGAGTGAAGTCTGTCAGGCAGGAATTTCGTCAACCCGTTCCGCAGGGAGCAGGGGATTCGATGGGAAGCTTGGCCTCACATTTTCATAAGAAACTTTCTTCGGTATTCCGTCCAACAACAATCAACGAGCACTGACAGGCGGAGGGGAAAATGAGAAGGCTACTCATCGGGTTGGCTGTACTTGTCTTCGTGGCTCCACTGGCGTTCTACGGATGCAGTGGAGACGACGGCTCCACGGGTGCGGCGGGCACCCCGGGCACCCCGGGTGCTCCCGGCG
>JACZKF010000381.1 GCA_014860175.1 Desulfuromonadales bacterium
TTCTTGGGGCCGATGACAATCAGGGCCAGAGCCAGGATGAGCAGCAGCTCCGGCATGCCGATACCGAACATGGTGACCTCGCGGTGAGAGAAGTCCACAGCATAGCCGCAATACGGTTTACCTGTCAAGCTTCAGGCCGGCTGTTAACCGTTTGACATACTTAGGGTTTTGAACTAGTATTGGGCTCATCCCGGAGACCGGAAGGAACCAATGGCGCAAGAATCCATCAAGCAGGAAATCCGCCGCCTGGCCAAGGAGCGCAACGCCCTCCTGCTGGCCCATAATTACCAGCGTGATGAAATCCAGGAAATCGCCGATCTTACCGGCGACTCCCTCGGTTTGTCGATCGAAGCCGCCGGCACCGACCGCCAGGTCATCGTCTTTTGCGGCGTGCACTTCATGGCTGAAAGCGCGGCCATTCTCGCCCCGGACAAGCTCGTCCTGCTGCCGCGCCCCGATGCCGGCTGCCCGATGGCCGACATGGTGACCCCCGACGGATTGCGGCAGATGAAGGCCAGGCATCCCGGGGTGCCGGTGGTGACCTATGTCAACTCCAGTGCCGCCGTCAAGGCTGAAAGCGACATCTGCTGCACCAGCGCCAATGCGGTGCGGGTGGTCAACTCGCTGCCGGCAGCGGAGGTGCTGCTGGTCCCCGACCGCAATCTCGGCAAGTATATCGCCGAGCGCACCGACAAGATCTGCCATCTGTGGGACGGGTATTGTCCCACCCACGAGCGGCTGCCGGTGGCCGAGGTGCAGCGGGCGATGCAGGACCACCCGGACGCCCTGTTCATGGCGCATCCCGAATGCCCGCCGGAGATTCTCGCCCTGGCGCACCACATCTGCTCGACCAGCGGCATGTACGACTATGCCCAGAGCAGCCCGGCGCGCAAATTCATCGTCGGCACCGAAGCCGGCATTCTCTGGCGCCTGCGGCGGGACAACCCGGAAAAAGAGTTCATACTCCCCTCCTCGCGCCTGATCTGCCCCAACATGAAGCTGACCTCCCTGGAAGACGTCCTGCACAGCCTGCAGACCATGAGCCCGCAGATCACCGTCCCGGCCGATGTGCGGGAACGGGCTCGAGCCACGCTGGAGCGGATGCTGGCGGTGCCCCGTGACTGAAGCGTTTCGCCGCTGGCGCCGACCGTGCCGGTAACCCCGAAACCGCCCCGGTCAAGCCGGTGCCGTCCCCCTCGCCAATGATATCAGAGCTCCCCATCGACTCCCCGGATATCGCCCACGCCACCCTGCATTCGCTCATCAGCGGGGTGGCTGGCGCTGCCCACTGCGAAGTGCTGGGGCTAACCGGTTCGGCCGGCGCCCACCTGCTGGCCGGACTGTTGGCCAAGCGCCAGGAGCTGTTGCTGGTCCTGGCGACCGACAACCGACAGGCAGAGCAGTTTGCCGCCGACCTCGCCTTCTATCACGGGCGACCGGGCGAAATTCGTCTCTTTCCCCAATGGGAAATCCGCCCCTATGATCCACTGACGCCCCATCCCGAGGTGGAGGCGACCCGTCTGGCCACCTTGGCCGCCCTGCACCAGGGGGAGGTGCGGGCGGTGGTGGTGACCGTCCGGGCACTGCTGCAGCGGCTGATTCCCCGCCAGGTGCTGGCCGGTCTCTGCTCGCGCCTGGTGGTCGAGGAGGAGTACCCCCGAGCGGAGCTGGTGAGCCGCCTGCAGGCCCTCGGCTACCAGGCGGTGCCGCTGGTGGAGGACCGTGGCACCTTCTCGGTGCGCGGTGACCTGCTCGACCTGTTCCCGCCGACCGGGGAGCGGCCGGTCCGGCTGGAGTTCTTTGGTGACTGGATCGAACGGATGCGCCCCTTCGATCCGGCCACTCAGCGCACCGCCGTCGAAGAGATAGCCGAACTCCCCCTGTTGCCGGCCCGGGAGATGATTTTGGCCGGCGAGCATCTCGAGACTTTCACCCGCAACCTGAAGGAGCGCTGCGACGCCTTGGGGATCTCCCGGACCCAGCGCGAAGCGGTCATCGAGGAGGCCCGCGAGGGGCTGCTCGCCCCTGGCCGCGCTTTTTTGCTCCCTCTCAACTACGGGGGACTCGATACCTTTTTCACCTACGCCCAGCAGGGGACCTGGGTCGTCCTCGACCCGCCGGCCATCGAGCAGGAGGTCGACCGGTTCGCCGCCGAGGTTCGAGAGGGGGCGGCGCGGGCGGCTGACAAGGGGGAGCCGTACGTGGCCGCCGGCGACCTTTTCTTGCCGCCGGCGGAAATGGAAGGCGAACTGCGCCGCTACCGGCGTCTCGACCTCGCCCCTCTGCAGGTCTACCGCATCGATTCGCAACGACCGGTCTTCCGCTTCCGGGTCGAAGGCAACGCCGATCTGCGAGCGAACATCCAGTCCGCGGATGGTGGCATGGCCCAGCTGGCTGATCGGCTGAAAGATTGGCAGCGCGACGGGTGGCGGGTGATTCTGGCGTGCCATCAGCGCGGGCAGGCCGAACGCCTCCTCGATCTGCTGGCCCCCTACCCTCTCGCCCCCGGCTTCGACCCGCAAGGATCGCCGCAGGCGGTCCGGCCCGGCGAGATCCGGCTGCTGCTGGGCGAGCTCGGCAGCGGTTTTCGCCTCCCCGACGAGCGCTTGGCGGTGGTCACCGAAGAAGAGATCTTCGGCCGCCGGGTGCGGCGCCGGGGGGCGGCCGAGGCGCGGGCGCGAGCCCTGCTCTCCTCCCTGGCCGAGCTCAAGGAAGGGGATTACGTGGTCCATACCGATCACGGCATCGGCCTTTACCGGGGGTTGGTCCATCTGCAGACCGGCGGAGTGGAGGGGGACTACCTGCTGCTCGAATATGCCGGTGAGGACCGCCTCTACCTCCCGGTCGAGCGTATCGAGAAAGTGCAGAAGTATGTCGGCGGCGAAGGGTATCAGCCGCGCCTCGATAAAATGGGGGGCTCCGGCTGGGAGAAAGCCAAGGTGCGGGCCCGGGCGGCGGTGGAAGAGCTGGCCCGGGAGCTGCTCAAGATCTACGCCCGGCGGCAGATGGCCCAAGGTTTTCGCTACTCCCCTCCGGACCGGCTGTTTCGGGAATTCGAGGCCGCCTTCCCTTATGAGGAGACCGCCGATCAGCTGACCGCCATCGAAGAGGTGCTCACCGACATGGGGTCCGAGCAGCCGATGGATCGCCTGATCTGCGGCGACGTCGGCTATGGCAAGACCGAGGTGGCAATCCGTGCCGCCTTCAAGGCCGCCCTCGATGGACGGCAGGTGGCGGTGCTGGTGCCGACCACCGTCCTCGCCCGGCAGCATTGGGAAACGTTTCGTCAGCGCTTCGCCAACTACCCGGTGGTGGTGGAGATGGTCTCGCGCTTTCGCAGCGCCGCCGAGCAGAAAGAGATCCTGACCCGGGCGGCGGCGGGGAAAATCGATATTCTCATCGGCACCCACCGGCTGTTGCAGCGCGACGTCAAATTCCGCGATCTCGGCCTGGTGATCATTGATGAAGAGCAGCGCTTCGGCGTCGCCCATAAGGAAAAACTCAAGAAGCTGCGCGCCGAGGTCGACCTGTTGACCCTCACCGCCACCCCGATCCCTCGCACCTTGCATATGGGGCTGATGGGGCTGCGCAGCCTGTCGGTGATCGACACCCCCCCAGTCGACCGCCTGGCCATCCGCACCTATGTCACCCGCTTCGACGACGATCTGATCGCCGAGGCGATCCGGCGCGAGCTGCGCCGAGGGGGGCAGGTTTTTTTCGTCCACAATCGGGTGCAGTCGATCGATGCCATGGCCGACCACGTGCGCCGGCTGGTGCCGGAGGCGAAGGTCGCCGTCGGCCACGGGCAGATGGGGGAGAAGGCGCTGGAGGGGGTCATGCTCGAATTCATGGAAGCCACCACCAACGTCCTGGTCTGCTCCACCATCATCGAGAACGGCCTCGACATCCCCCGGGCCAACACCATCATCGTCAACCGCGCCGACTGCTTCGGCCTCTCCCAGCTCTACCAGCTGCGCGGGCGGGTCGGTCGCTCCGACCGGCGGGCCTACGCCTATCTGCTGATCCCTGGCGAGGGGAGCCTGACCCGGGAAGCGCGCCAACGGCTGCGGGTGCTGCAGGAGTTGACGGAGCTGGGGGCCGGTTTCCGGATTGCCAGCCACGATCTGGAACTGCGCGGCGCCGGCGACCTGCTCGGAGGGAATCAGTCGGGGCAGATTGCCGCCATCGGCTTCGAGATGTATGCCGAATTGCTGGAAGAGACGGTGCGGGAACTGCAGGGGCTGGGGCGGGAAGAGAAGATCGATCCGGAGATCCGCCTCGGTCTCTCCGCTTTCTTGCCGGAAAAATATGTTCCCGACCCCAACCAGCGGCTGGTGCTGTACAAACGGCTGGCGGCGGCCGAGGAAGAGGCGAGTGTCTACCTTTTGGCCGATGAGTTGCGCGATCGCTACGGCGAGCTGCCGGAGGCGGCGCAAACGCTGCTCGAAACCATGAAGCTGCGGGTACTGATGAAGCGGCTGAAGGTGGAGGCGGCCGATTACGACGGCCGCCAACTGGTCTTCAGCTTCCATGCCGACACCCCGGCCCCGCCGGAGAAGATCCTCGCCCGGCTGCAGGATCCGGAAAAACGCCATGCCTTCTCTCCCGATTACCGGCTGTCGATAAAGCTGGGGCGCGTGCCGGCCGAAATGGTCCTGGAGAACGCTAGAAAAGAATTGCACACCCTTCTTTAGCTATGTTACCGTAGACGGTCTTACGCCCCCCAACCGTGCGATTTCCGGCCGTATGGCCGGTTCTACAAGGAACTCCAAACACACCATGCGCCGTCGCACAACTGTTGCCTGCACCCTCGCCCTTTTGCTCTTCACTTCCCTGGCCGCCTGCAAGGAGAAGCGCGAAGCCTCCCCCGTCCTGCTGCGGGTCGACGGACGGACGGTGACTCTGAGCGAGTTCCGTCAGGAGTTCGCCAAGACCCTCCCGCCGGAGCAGAAACTGTCGAACGAGGAGAAAGGGGAGCTGGAACGCTCTTACCTGGTGCAGTTGATCGACCGCGAACTGGCCCTGGTGGAGGCGCTCCGGCGGGGGCTTGAGGTGACCCCGGGCGAGATCGAGGCCGCCGTGGCGGAGCATCGCCGAGACTATCCGGACGACGCTTTCGAGCAGATGCTGCGCGAGCGCGGGATCACCCTGGAGCAGTGGCGCCAGGATCTGGAAAAGAGCCTGCTGATGGAAAAGGCCGTGCGGCAGGCGGTGTACGAGGAGATCGTCATCACCCCGGAGGAAATCCGCGACTATTACGAGCGGCACCGCGGCGATTTCGACCGCCCGGCCCAGGTGCGGGCTCGACAGATTGTCGTCGGTACTCTGGAAGACGGGGAGAGGATCCTTGCCCAACTGCGCCAGGGGGAAGCGTTCGAGGCCATGGCCCGCAGCTTCTCCCTCTCTCCCGACAGTGAGGAAGGGGGAGATCTGGGGTTTTTCGCCCGCGGCGAAATGCCGCCGGAGTTCGAGAAGGTGGTTTTTTCCATCCCGGTGGGGAAAATAAGCGACCTGGTGAAGAGTGAGTACGGCTATCACCTCTTCCGGGTAGAGGAGCGGCGGGAGTCGATCCGGCTGAATCTTGAGCAGGTACGCGAGGAGATCCGGGGCCGGCTTCAGGCCGAAAAGGAAGAGCTGAACTACCAGGAGTGGCTGCGCACCCTGCGCAGCAAAGCCGTTATCGAAATCGACTGGTCTTTACTGTGAGTAACGGGCCGGCCTTGTTTGCGGGAAACTGATGAAAATACTTTGTGTCCTGGCGACCGCCCTGCTGATGACCCTGCCGCTGACCGGCCGGGCAGAGACCGTCAATCGCATCGCGGCAGTGGTCAATGATGAGGTTATCACCACTTACCAGTTGGAGAAGGAACTGGCCGAGCAGGGGGTCGAAAAGTCGCCCGCCGCGCGGCGCCAGGCCTTGGAGGCCCTGATCGAGGAGACCTTGATCAGCCAACGGGTAGAGGCCCTCGGTCTGAAAGTCACGGAGGAAGAACTGGAAGCCGCCATCGAGGACGTGCAGCGGCAAAACAAACTGACTCGCGAGCAGTTGGTGGAGGCGTTGCGGTCTCAAGGGATGGAGTTTACCGAGTACCGGGAGAACCTGCGGCGCCAGATCCTGCGCTTCAAACTGCTGGGGCGGGAGGTGCAGGCCAAAGTGGAAGTGACCAGCCAGGAGGTCCGCGATTATTTCCGTGCCCATATCGATGATTATCGGGAGGCGCCGAATGTGCGGTTGAACCGGCTGACGTTCCCGATCCCGCCGCGCGCCAGCGAGGAGCAGATGGCGACCATCCGCCAACAGGCGGCCGAAGCGCTGGCGCGGCTGCGCGGTGGAGAATCGTTTACCAGCGTGCTGCTGGC
>JACZKF010000382.1 GCA_014860175.1 Desulfuromonadales bacterium
GCCGGCCATGGATTTGAAACGCCTCCAGGGCTCGGCGCAGCCGCTGCGGGTTCTGGTCGAACAGATAGAAGAGGTAGCGCTCGAAGTTGCTCGCCACCTGGATGTCCATGGAGGGGGAGAGGGTCTCCACCACCTGGCTCAGGGAGTAATCGCCGTCGCGCACGAAACGGGCGAGGATGTTGTTCTCGTTGGTGGCGAGAATCAGTCTGCGGATCGGCAGACCCATCCGCTTGGCTATCCAGCCGGCGAAGATGTCGCCGAAATTGCCGGTGGGGATGGAGAAATGGATGGAACTGCAGCCGGTCGCCCGCCGCACCCGCCCCCAGGCGTAAAAATAGTAGACCACCTGGGCCAGAACCCGCGCCCAGTTGATCGAGTTGACCGCCCCCAGGGCGTGGGCCGCCTTGAACTCCAGGTCGCCGAAGATCTCCTTGACGATCCGCTGACCGTCGTCGAAGGTGCCGCGGATGGCCAGATTAAAGACATTGGGGTCGGTGACGGTCGTCATCTGCAGCTCCTGCACCGCCGAGACCCGACGGTGCGGGTGCAGGATGAAGATGTTGATGTTCTCTTTGCCGCGGACCCCATAGATGGCGGCGCTGCCGGTGTCGCCGGAGGTGGCGCCGATGATGTTCATCCGCTGGCCGCGCTCTTTGAGCAGATACTCGAACAGATTGCCGAGCAGCTGCAGGGCGACATCCTTGAAGGCCAGGGTCGGCCCGTGAAAGAGCTCGAGGACGTAGACACCGTCGTGGTGCACCACCGGGGTGATTTCCGGATGGGTGAAGCTGGCGTAGGAGCGGTCGACCAGCTCCTTGAGATCGGTGGCGGGGATGTCGCCGGCGAACAGGGAGAGAATCTGGAACGCCAGCTCAGGGTAGGCGAGCTGGCCCAGCGCCTCGACATCCCCGGGGGTGAGCGAAGGGATCGACTCCGGCAGCAGCAGGCCGCCGTCGTCGGCCAGCCCCATCATCACCGCATCCTTGAAGGAGAGGTCGCGGACTTTGCCGCGGGTGCTCTGGTAACGCATGGATCACCTCTTTAAAGGCGTGATGTGTAATCCGGCCGAGCCGAGTCCGGCAGTCGCCTGCTACACATTACTCATCACGAGTCACTAATTACGCTTCTGATTATTTGAATGCGGAAGTTTAGCAGGATCGTTGCAGGGTGAAAAGCAAAAGGTGAAGAGAAAAGGGGAGGGCACCAGGCCCTCCCCTTACATTCACTTCGTCCCCCTCCTGAATCCGAGGGGATTTTAACGCCCCTCCTTGGCTAAGCGGGGGTGGTTCGACTACTTGTCTTCTGCTTCCTGCGCATCGACGACGGCCACCGCTGCCATGTTGATGATGTCGCTGACGTCGTCGCCGCGCTGCAGGACGTGCACCGGCTTTTTCATCCCCATGAGGATCGGCCCGACGGTCTCGGCCCCCCCCAGCTTGTTGAGGAGTTTGTAGCAGATATTGCCCGACTGCAGATCAGGGAAGATCAGCACGTTGGCGTTCCCCTTGAGGTCGGAGAAGGGGAACTGACGGGCGGTGAGCTCCGGGTCGAAGGCGACATTGGCCTGGACTTCGCCGTCGACGACCAGGTCAGGCGCCCACTCCTTGACCAGGCTGGTCGCCCGTCTCACCTTGAGGGTCAGCGGGTGCTCGGCGCTGCCGAAGTTGGAGAAGGAGAGCATGGCGATGCGCGGCTCGATATCGAAGTGGCGAGCCTTCTGGGCGGTGAGGATGGCGGTTTCGGCCAGTTCCTCGGCCGTCGGCTCGATGGTCACCGTCGTATCGGCGCAGAAGACCACCTCTTTTTTGAACACCATCATGTACAGACCGTGCACTTTGGAGAGCCCTTCCTGCTTGCCGATGATCTCCAGAGCCGGGCGGATGGTGTCGGGGTAGTGGTGGCTGATGCCGGAGATGAGGGCGTCGGCATCCCCCTTCTGCACCATCATCGCCCCGTAGTAGTTGCGGTTCTTGCGGATCAGGCGCTTGGCTTCCGCCAGGGTGACCCCTTTGCGCTGGCGCATCTGAAAGAACTCCGCCTCATAGGCCGGCGCCAGTTCGCTCTGCATCGGGTCGATGATCTGCACGCCGTTGAGATCGAGGTTGAGATGGCTGATGCGGGCGCGGATCTCCTCTTCGCTGCCGAGCAGGATCGGGATGGCGATCCCCTCTTCGACCAGGATCTGGGCCGCCCGCAGGATCTTGTCTTCTTCCCCCTCGGGGAAGACGATCCGCTTGGGCCGACCCTTGGCCTTGTTGATCAACAGGCGCATCACCTCTTTCGAGCGTCCCTGCAGCGCCTCGAGCGACTCGCGATACTTCTCCATATTCTCGATGGGGCGCCGGGCGACTCCCGACTCCATCGCCGCCACCGCCACCGCCGGGGCCACGTGCAGAAGCACCCGCGGGTCGAAGGGTTTCGGAATAAGGTATTCGCGGCCGAAGGCGATCTCCACCCCGCCGTAGGCCTTGCGCACCGAGTCGGGGACATCCTCCTTGGCCAGACGCGCCAGGGCCATGCAGGCGGCCATCTTCATCTCGTCGTTGATCGCCGAGGCGTGGGTGTCGAGGGCGCCGCGGAAGAGGAAAGGGAAGCAGAGTACATTGTTGACCTGGTTGTTGTAGTCGCTGCGGCCGGTGCCGATGATCACGTCGTCACGCACCGCCTTGGCTTCATCCGGGGTGATTTCCGGGTCGGGGTTGGCCATGGCGAAGATGACCGGGTCTTTGGCCATCGACTTGACCATGGCCGGAGTCAGGGCCCCTTTGGCCGAGACGCCGAAAAAGACGTCGGCCCCGACCATCACCTCATCGAGAGTGCGGGCGGAGGTGTCATTGGCCAGGCGCTCCTTGTACAGATTCATCCCTTCGGTGCGCCCCTTGAAGATGACCCCCTTGGTGTCACACAGGTACATGTTTTCCGGGCGGGCGCCGAGGACCAGCGCCATGTTGGCGCAGGCGACGCCGGCGGCACCGGCGCCGTTGACGACGATTTTGATCTCCTCGATCTTTTTGCCGGTAATCTCCAAGGCGTTGAGCAGTCCGGCATTGGCGATAATGGCGGTGCCGTGCTGGTCGTCGTGGAAGACCGGAATGTTCATGATCTTCTTGAGCTCTTCTTCGATGTAGAAGCACTCGGGACCCTTGATGTCTTCCAGGTTGACGCCGCCGAAGGTCGGCTCCAGGATCTTCACCGTCCGGATGATCTCGTCCGAGTCCTTGGTGTCGAGTTCGATGTCGAAGACGTCGATGTCGGCGAAGCGCTTGAAGAGGATACCCTTCCCCTCCATGACCGGCTTGCCGGCCAGGGCGCCGATATCGCCCAGGCCGAGGACGGCGGTGCCGTTGGAGACGACGGCCACCAGGTTCCCCTTGGCGGTATAGAGATAGGCGTCATTGGGATTCTTCTCGATCTCCAGACAAGGCTCGGCAACTCCCGGGCTGTAGGCGAGGGAGAGGTCACGGCTGGTGGCGCAAGGCTTGGTCGCAATAACTTCGATTTTTCCCTTACGCCCTGAACTGTGATAGTCAAGAGCGTCTTGTTTCTTGGACATTAGTAATCCTCCCTGGATTGGATTGTCCTGTGAACCGGGCTGATGAAGTCAGCGGATGGAACTCGGTGTTTTAAGTAGTGCTGAAAAAGTTTTAGCATAAATAAAGCCAAAAATAGCGGCCCGGGAATTCCCTTGTCAAGAGGAATCGGTCTTATTTTGGGGCGATGAAAACTCTGTTTGATGCCAGACCCGGGGGAGAAGCATTTGCAAGAAATCTGCCGGTGCCTGCTGCCGAAGGGTGGGGGCGCCGCTGTGGCAAACTCCGCCCCTGTTGCTGCACCGCCGCTCCTCAAACAGTTTTGCGGGTACGGCAAAGGGCGTTATGCTGCCGAAAATTCGCCACCGGTCGGGCGTCTGCCACGGGTGCCGTTAAAATACTTTGCCTGGCGGGAGATTGCCACCTATAATTGCTCGGTTCGCCCCCGGTAGCGCCGTTTGAAAAGGAGAGCAGATGAAACAGCTTTGGGCCCCCTGGCGGATGACCTACATCCGCGGCGAGTCGGATGTGCCGGAAACCGGTTGTGTGTTCTGTCTGCCGCCCGACCCGCAGGAAGACGAGCGCCGGCTCATCCTGCATCGTGGCGAGCACGCCTTTATCATCATGAACAAGTACCCCTACACCAATGGCCATCTGATGATCGCCCCCTATCGGCACACCGCCGACCCTGCTACTCTCGATGAGACCGAGGCGCTGGAGATGCACCGGTTTTTGGTGCTGGCGCGAGAGGTGCTGCAGGAAGTATGTGCCCCACAGGGGTTCAACATCGGCATGAATCTGGGGCAGATCGCCGGCGCCGGCGTCGCCGATCATCTCCACCAGCACCTGGTCCCGCGCTGGAGCGGCGACACCAATTTCATGCCGGTCTTCTCCGACGTGCGGATCATCCCGCAGCACCTGGAGGAGACCTACCAATTGATGCGGCAGGCTTTTGCCAGGAGGCGCCCATGAAGACCTTCAAGCTGCTGGTGGCCATTTTCGTCCTCGCCTTGTTGCTGGTGTTCAGCGCCTACAATGCCCAGCCGGTGCATATCCGCGTACCAGGGTGGCATTCGGGTGAGCTGCCGTTGTTTTTACCCATCGTCTTCTGCTTCCTTCTCGGCTTTCTGGTGGCCGCCCTGCTCAGTACCGTCAGGACTTCGCAGTTGCGGCGCCAGATCCACCAGCTGGAGCGGGAGGCCTCCGCTTTGCGCCGGGAGGCTGAAGGCGAACTTTCCGGTACCCCCGGTTCCAACCAGAAAAGGACGTAATCAAAGATGCTTGAAATTTTCCAGAAGGGGGGTCCGTTGATGTACCCCATCCTCCTGTGCTCGGTACTTGCCCTCGGTATTTTTCTGGAGCGGATGTGGACCTTCGCCCGGGTTCGGCGCGGGACGGCGGCCTTGGTGCGGGAAGTGGAAGAGCTGGTGCGCAAGGACCGCGGCGACGAGGCGATGGTCGTCTGCCAGCGGGCCAACACCCCTTTGGCCCGCATCTTCATCATGGCGCTGCGCGCCGCCGGGCGCTCCCGCGATCAACTCAAGATCGTGGTGGATGAGGTCGGCCGGCGCGAAGCGGCCCCCTTGGAGCGCTACCTGGGGCTGCTTGCCACCATCGCCAACATCGCCCCGCTGCTGGGGCTGCTGGGGACCGTCTTCGGGATGATCGAGGCCTTTCGGGTGATCGCTCTGCTGGGGGTCGGCACGCCGGCCACTCTCGGTGGCGGCATCTCCGAGGCGCTGATCACCACCGCCTCCGGACTCTCCGTGGCCATTCCGACGCTGCTGCTGCACCGCTATCTGAGCAGCCGGGTCGACCGCATCGTGCTGGAGATGGAAGAGCACTCGCTGCATGTGGTCGAACTGTTGGGGAGCTGAGGCGATGTCTTTTCTGCGCCGCCGGCGGGAGGAGCCGCGTCTCGAATTGACGCCGATGATCGACGTCGTCTTTCTCCTTCTCATCTTCTTCATGATTTCCACCACCTTTGTCGAAACGCCGGGGATCACCATCAAACTGCCAGAGTCGTCGGCCGAGGCGATGGAGAAAGAGCCGCAGGAGATCAAGATATACTTGTCCCGTGAGGGGGAGATCTGGATCGGTGATGAGCGTCTCTCCCAGGAGGAGCTGCAGGTGCGACTGACCGGCTATGGCAGCCAGGCCCAGGAGATGACCTTTCTCCTCCTCGCCGACCGGGAGGCGCTGCATGGGCGGGTCGTGCAGTTGATGGATCTGGCCCGGGAGGCCGGATTCGGCAAACTGGCCATTGCCACCGAGGAGCGCAAGAGGCCATGAGCGGCGAAGCGGTAATCGGCATTGATCTGGGGGGGACCAACTGCCGGGGGGCCCTGGTGGGCGCCGACCAGGTTGGCGAGGTGCGCCGCATGTCGACCCGGATCGATGAGGGGTGTGACGCTTTTCTGCTGCGGCTGATCGACTTCTGTCGCGGCTTTCTCGCTCAGGCCAGGGAGCAGGGGGTGGCCGTGCGCGCCGTCGGCATGGGGGTGCCGGGAGTGATCGCTGCCGACGGCACGGTAACCT
>JACZKF010000383.1 GCA_014860175.1 Desulfuromonadales bacterium
ATCGATTACCCGACCCCCTTTTTCCCTTACCTGGGGATCGTTCTTCTCACGGCCAATCTGCTGGGTTATTTTGCTGCCCGGGCACACCGGTATTCCTGGCTCCGTTGGATACTGCTGCTGGTGACCCTTTTTATGATCCACCTGTGGGGCTTCAAACTGGGGATGGCGCTGCTGGCTGGCGAAAAGCCGCCCCGGGCGCTGGCGCCGGGCTGGTTCCTGCCGCTGTTGGCCCTGTTCAGCGCGACATACATGATTGCCGCGTTTCTGGGAATCGCCCGCAGCCTTCCTGGCAAGATAAGCCGATTCGAACTTTTCCTGCCCACAATCAACGTTACCTGGGCTTTTGTCCTGGCCCGGTACGTAGTGTCCGCCATGGGAGGCAGTACCATTCTCCTCGGCGCTGTCGGGGTCATTGCCGGAGCGGGGCACCTGACTGCCGCGTATTGGCTGGCAGGCCGGGACCCGCGAGGCGCACGGGGTGCCAATGCCTTTCTCTTGGCCGGCGCCGTGTTGCTGGCGTTTTCCCTGTCCGTGGCAACGAACGGTATCTACCTGTCGCTCCCGCTTTTGGCGGCAGTTGCCCTCGGGGCGGCGGTGATGTCGGTGAAGTGGCAGAGCGGAAGCGTTCGGCTGACGTCGTACCTCCTGCAGACGTATGCGGCTGCGGCACTGACAGTGGCTCTGCTCGACGAGGGAGCAGCCCCATCTGTCTGGCTGCGTGCTGTGTCAGCCGGTGGAATCGCCTGCATGGGTTTTGTCCAGTACCGATGGTGCCGGAGCCGTAAGCCGCCGGAAGAGTCGACCTTTTTCTCCAGGATCGATAAAGGCGATCTGAGTGCAGTCGCGATATTACTGGCTTCTCTGACAAGCGCATTTTTTATGCTGCGGGTGATCCTCTACCATCTCCTGGCCGGGTCCCTCGCCCCGTCCGATGTGAACAATGTTCTCCACGGCAGCCAGTCGGTCGTCATCAACCTGTCCGCCATCGTGTTGATGTCCATTGCCCTCGCAAACCGTAACAGGGAACTGCGCAACACGGCAATCCTGGTAACGCTCATCGGCGCCGTCAATGTTTTCCTGTACGATCTCATCCGGACGCATGGAATGCCGCTGGTGATGAGCGTGCTGTCCTTCGGTCTGGCTACCGCGGTGGAATCGGTAATCCTGGGGCGTTGGGAGCATTGGTCGCCGCCGGTGCAGGAAAATGGCCGGTGAGGGGAAAACTACATACGGCCCCGGTCGCCGCAGGCGACCGGGGCATCTGAGTGAACCGGACGGCGTTGCCGGACAATCTACCGGGAGCCCGCCTGCGTCGTGGGGGCTCCCGGTAGATTGCTTTACCTCTCGGAACCCGCGAATTACTTCTTTGCCGGTGCGGGCTTTTTCGCTGCCGGCTTGGCCTTGGCGGCTGCCTTCTTTGCCGGTTTGGCCTTGGCGGCCGCCTTTGCCGGCTTGGCCTTTGCCGCTGTTTTCATCGCCTTTGCGGCGGGCTTCGGCGCACCGGCCTTTTTCTTTGCCTTGTTCGCCGCCGCCTTTCCCGGGATCATGGGTTTGTCACAGCAGATGACACCTGCTGTGGCGCACCCGCACGCCTCGTCGACGACCACTACCAGACCGCACGCATCGCAACTCAGATAATCGCCCTTCTTTGCCTTTGCCATAGATACATCCTCCTTTTGTTTGCTGCAAAGTCGATCCCGCCTGAGTGTAACCACGGACTGACCGGGGTTAACCATTCATGCGAAACCGCGTAACCATCGACAGGGTGCCTCGCACCCTGGTCTTTCTCTCGCAACCCACGAGGCGGTTATCCATCCAGGGTCCGCTGACAGCGGGTTCTTCCGGCAGCGAGCCGCATCCCGGGAAGGCCAAACCAAGATCGGACCGGTAATGGCTCCCCCTGCCCAAGTCGAAGCGCGTTCATCGGGACGCCCTTTCTTCCTGCGAAGCCAGCGAACTCCTGCCTTCGGCGATGATCTCGTCCGCGCTGTCGAGAGGCGTCCGGCAGAGCAGGTCGCCCGATTCGATGGTTGGGGCCGTCCTGCAGATCTGTGCCGTTTCCTGTTGTTTGGCGTCCATCGAGGAGCTTCGCCCGTTTTTCTTGCTTTCCTCCGATTGCAGGGAAAGAAAGAACTCCCCGATGAGGCGGGTTACCTCCCGGGGACGCTCCATCGGGACCAGGTGGCCTGCATCTTTCACCGAGCGCCGGATGCTATCCGGGATAAGAGATTGGATCCGGTCGATATCGATGATGCCCCTGTTTGCGCTCGCTTCCCCTTCGACGATGAGAACCGGACAGGATACTCTCGGGAGGAGGGACCAGGGGTCGAACTGCCTCCCCCCCATGAACAGGGCTGCTTCCCGCTGGGGACTGCAGGCGAGCCGGAGCCCTCCGTCTCTCGTTCCGGTCAGGCCGTGGCGGACGTAGAGTTCCAGCATCTCTTCGTCCCATCCCTGAAAGAGGGTGCGGGAACGGAGGTAGTTCATTGCCTCTTCCCGGTCCCGCCAGAAGTTTGTCCGCCTGATCGCTCTGGCGGCTAAAGGGTGCTCGTCGACGCGCATGGGGCCCTTGTAGAACTCCGCCGGGAGAAGAATGGGTTCGATGAGGACCATGCCTGCCGCGGGGAGTCCGTGAAGGGCGTTGGCCATCACAAGCACCGTTGCACCCATGGAATGGCCGACCAGAAACGGCTTCTCCAGATGCAGCTTCTGACAGAGGCGGACGGTATCCTCCGCGAGGATTGTCCAGTCGAGCCCTCCTTTCTCCGGATCGGCCACACGGTGATCACAGAAAGAGGGGGCGAGGATGCGGTACCTGTCGGCGAGCTCCCGCGCAAGGGGATGCCAGAGCCAGGGTTGGAAGCCCGTGGCGTGGAGGAAGAGCAGGGGCGGGCCTTCTCCTTCATACAGGAGATAGGAGAGTTCCGTCTCCCCGATATTCTGAACGCGGATCTGCGGATTATGTTCGTGCGACTCGTTCACCATGCATGTGACCCGGACGGCATTTTATCCCGGTTTGCCCGTTCCCCCCACAAAAGCAATGCGCGGCGTCTCCTCCCCGGAGGGACGACCTCGGCGGTGGTTAGAAGAGAAAGATCGCCGCTGCGATGACCGTGGTATATCCGCCGCCTTTCACGATGGTCGACTGAGTGACGTTCCGGGTTCGGACGATCTTGCCGCTGATCTTGAAGATCTCCTTCTTTTCGTCCCAGCTTTCATCGACATCGAAATCGATTCCCAGCGTGGAGGCCAGCATGGCCGCGGCCATGTCCTCCGCATAGTCCCCCGCCTGCTTTTGCGTCTGGCCGAAGGCATGATGTTCGCTGATGTATCCGTAGGAGGCCTGATCGGTCGGAATAGCGCAGCCGACCGACGCGGCCAAAAGGCGCTTCGGTTCGTTGCTGCAGCAGCGCCCCATAACGCAGAAGGTGATCTCTCCCGACACCAGCTCCTTCAGGCCCCGGGCCTTGGAGATGATCCGGCAGTGAGGCGGAACAATGCTGGAGACCTGTACCAGGTTGCACCGTTCAATCCCCGCGTTTCTGAGCGCGCGTTCGAAGGAATGGAGTTCATCCCGGTGAGTACCGACGCCCTTCGTGAAAAAGATTCTCCTCGGAACAAGTCCCTTCATCAGCATAAACACCCGATCGGCATGATTAGACTGCGGGGAATATAGCAAGCTTTCTGGTTGAATGCCATAAGAAATTTTTTCTCGGGCCGGGATCGTCCCGAAATTGATTGCGGGAATTTGTGAAAATCTCTACAG
>JACZKF010000038.1 GCA_014860175.1 Desulfuromonadales bacterium
GGTGATCAATGGCCAGGGGTGGTGGTTCTTCGACACCGACGGCAACCGCCGGTGGGACTCTTCCATCGACCAGAGGCTGCAGTTCGGTCTGGCCGGCGACCTGCCGGTGGCAGGTGACTGGAACGGCGACGGGCGCAGCGACTTCGGGGTGATGCGCAACGGCGTCTGGTATCTAGACGGCAACGGCAACCGGGCCTGGGACTCCGGTGTCGATCTGACCTTCCCCTCCTTCGGGGTGCCAGGCGATCAGCCGATGGGCGGGGTGTGGCGGTAGGCGTAAGCGATTCTACCGTTAAAATTAATGCTAGCGATTGCCAGGAAACGGGGGTATATTCCTCCTTGGCAATTTAAAGTACCTAAGAAGCTGCAACAAGTTCTCTCCGATAATAGCAAACCCGGAGTAATCCGGGGACGCAGAGCCAGGGGCCCCACTGGGGCAGCCCAGCCACCGAAGAGAGTCGACCCTTTCTCATTTTTTTCGTGATTGAGGTATTCGCGCCCGACTTCGGAATCCGAAGTCGGGCGTTTTTTATGGGCGAAAGCTGAGCATGCTGTCTGGAGGGGGCGGGATGGGCATCGATTCGCATTGGACCAGAATTCAGGCCGTACTGTCCCAAAGGGGCGGGTACGGCTTTTTTCATTTCAGGCTCTCAGGGGGTAATATGCGTTTCTTCGGATCCAAGCCTCGGGCAACGTCAGCTTTTTTAGGTCTCTTCCTGCTCCTTTTTCTGCCTGGTTGCGGCAAAAAATCGAGTGAGCAGACGACGGGTCTGAACAAAGAGGAAACCTACCTCCAACAGGCAACGAGCAGCAAGTTTTCCTTTCACCCTGATGCCGAGCCGGGAGTCGATTTTGTCGAGGGGGAAGTTCTGGTCCAGGTTTCGCCCCCTGTTCAATCCTTCCGTATCCAGAAACAATCGGTCGACAATTTTGCCGCACTGACTTCCCGACTGGGAGCCAAAGCCACAGCCGTCGCGCTCCGTGGTGGTCCTCAGGTTCAAATGCAGGCGGTCAGTGCTCAGCCGATTCTTTACAAGGTCGAGCTTCCAGCCGAGCAGGAGATGCTCGAGGCTCTGAAAGCCTATGCGGAGTTGTCGGAAGTGCGCTATGCCGAACCAAACTACATCTTCAAGCCTCATGTCCTGGCCCCGATGCCGCAGAACAATCCCGATTTTGCCAATCAGTGGTACATGAACGGCTCGGGCGGCATCAATGCCCGCCAAGGGTGGGATCTGATCGATTTGAACGCCGAAGCGAACCTGGGGTCGGTCGTTGTCGCCGTACTCGATTCCGGTGTCGACTACACCCACGAGGATCTGGCCGGGGCGATGTGGATCAACAGCGGAGAGATCCCGAACAACGGCATCGATGACGACGGCAACGGTTATATCGACGACGTCCATGGCGCCGACGTGATCATCGGTCCAGGTCACCCCGACAGCGGTAACCCGATGGACCGTCACGGCCACGGCACCCATGTCGCCGGCATCGTCGGCGCCGTCGACAACGACCGGGGGATCGTCGGGGTTGCCGCCGGCGTGCAGATCATGGCGGTCAAAGCCGCCCGCTCCGACGGCTCCCTGACCGCCGAGGCCATCGCCCGGGGGCTCTACTACGCCGCCGAGCATGGCGCCGATGTCATCAACATGTCGTTCGGTGGCAGCTATGATTCACAGACGATCCGAGATGCCCTCGCGGTGGCCTTCAGCCGCGCTGTTCTGGTTGCTTCCGCAGGGAATTCAGGGGCACCGAACGAGTGGGGCTGCGACAAGATGCCCATGCCCAACTATCCGGCAGCATACGATTTCGTCCTCGGGGTGATGGCCTCCGACCCGCTGGGGGACAGAGCCGGGTTCTCGAACTGGGACTGCAATCCCGGGAACCGGGTCGAGTACGAAGTGACGGTGCCGGGGGTCGATATCCTCTCCACTCTGCCGAACAACCAGTACGCCTCTTGGAGCGGGACCTCCATGGCGGCCCCGGTTGCCTCCGGGCTGGCCGCCCTGGTCAAGGCGAGCCACTTCGGCAACGAGGCCTGGACCAATCGCCTCATCACCGGCCAGGTCGGCAAATACGGGCATGACATGCTGCAGGTCCTGACCCGGCTGCCGCGGCCGGCGCTGCAGCCGTACGGGCACCTGATCTACGACGCTCCCGGCATCGCCGCCGGCAACGACGGCGACGGCATCGCCGATGCCGGCGAGACGGTGCAGCTCGGCCTGTTCATCCGCAACAGATGGGGCGCGGCGAAGAACGTGACCGTCACCGTCACCCCCAACCACGGCGGCCAGGGGGCGCAGGACGACCCCTACGTCACCATCGTCTCCCCCGACGGCGGCAGCACCGGTAAGACGATTAACGTCGGCGCCGTCGGATCTTTCGCCACCCAGAGCAACGGCATTACCTACACCGACGCCGGCCAGACCGTCACCGGCATCACCATCCCTGTGACTCTACAGGTTGCCGCTGGCGCTCCCAACGGTCATCGCGTCACCTTCGCCATCCGCATCTCAGGTGAGAATGCGCTTGATAGCAACGACTCCGGAGAGTACACCGGTAATGGTACGTTCAGTTTTGATTTGCAGAACGGGGTGGAGAAGGCGGGGATTCTGCTGCAGAACGAACACTGGACGAAGGACAATCTCTACATTGTCACGGCGCCGCTGGAGGTCGGCTACGGGGTAACCTTAACAATCGATCCGGGGACAACTATTCGTTTCCGGGGCGGGGCTTTTCTTTCGGTGAAGGGGACCTTGCGGGCGATTGGTACAGCCAAAGAAAAAATCCTTTTTACCGCCGACAGTGATGAAGTTAGCCCAGAAAACAGCTGGGGAGGAATTCTCTTCAATTCCACTTCTTATAATCAGGACTCTGGAACGGGAACGATCCTTGATCACGCGATAATAGAAAAGATTTATTTTAACTATAATCCTACTTCCGGTCGTTTCTTGTATGCTGTTTCGGCAGAGGGTAAAAGCGAACTCTCTGCTAAGTTTTTACTTCAAAATATTTTAGTTAGAAAATCTTTCGTTGGAAGATTGTACAATTTTCCCAATTGGTATGTCTATGGAATAGTTCGTAATTGCATTTTTGATTTTACCGAAACATTTTACCCAACCAATGATGGGAAGAAATATTCCGAAAGCATTTATGCTGGTGATAATACCATATTTTCGAACAATTTATTCTTCGGAGACTACCTCCTTGATTACAAACCTAAAAGAAGTTTTAATTGGAGTAGATATTCATATGGGGAGGATAATCAGTTTAATTTTGGTTTTGGTAATGTTTTTTATCTATATCCTACTTCTCCTGAGGGTATTTTTGCCATTTACAAATACCAGCCACCTACAAACTTCCCGCAACTAATCTCGCTTGTAGACAAGGTATCCTTCGTCGGCGCCAACTCGCCTGCTGCCATCGCTAAGGCGATTTTTGATTATAACGACAGTTTCAATCTCGAAAACCCCTTGGTCACAGACTACTCCACCACTCCTTCCCCCGACTCCCCCGCCGTCCTGGTCAACGCGGTCTGGGAGCAGGGGGGGGCGCCGCAGCAGATCCTGCAGGTTGGCGAAGCCACCCTGCGCCTGACTTTCAGCCGCCCCATGGATGCGGCGGTGCAGCCACTGGCTGCCTTCGGTCCGCAGTACCCCTACAGCGACACCTCCGTGGCCGGCAACTGGGTGAACGTCGTCGATGGCGGCGCCATCGAATGGGTCGGGAACTACAACATTACGGCCATGACCGGCAATGGTCAGTACACCTTGTACGTTGGCGGGGCGGTGGAGCTCGACAGCCAGTTCGAGGCGCCGCTGGACGCCTGGCGCACCTTCACCATCGACACCTTCGGTTCCCAGGCAATGACCTTGCAGGCCCTCGGTGGCGAGGGGAAGGTCACCTTAAGCTGGTTCCAGGACGACTACAACCTGCTGGCCGGCTATAACATCTACCGCGCCGAAAGCCCCATGGGGGCCTACACTCGCCTGAACCAGAGCGTCATCCCCAAGTCGACGACGAACTTCGTCGATACGACCGGCAACCCCGGCCAGCTCTACTGGTACGCCTTCTCCGTTGTCGTCAGCAACATCGGCGCCGGCTCGGAAAGTGCCCAATCCACAGCGGTCTCCGCCGCCTCCCATGACTCGGTGGCGCCGATCATCACTCATACCCCCATCACAACCTCGACCGTAGGGCAGAACATCACCATCCGCGCCACGGTGACCGACAACGTGGCGGTGACGGCGGTGCGCCTGTTTTACCGCACCACCGGCTCCCCCTCCTTCAACCAGGTCTCCATGCTGAAGGGGCAGAACAATCTCTGGACGGCGACCATTCCTGCGGTGAACGTGACCTCGGCAGGCATTCAGTACTACCTGGAAGCGGACGATCGGGCCGGAAATCTGACCCCGTATGCAACGGTGGTTTCACCGGTGACAGTGGCGGTTCAGGAGATCGATAGCGACGGCGACGGGGTTCCCGATGCGCAAGACGCGTTTCCCAACGACCCGGCGGCTTCGGTCGACAGCGACGGCGACGGGGCGCCGGACTACTGGAACCCCGGGGCAACAGCTCAACAGATCGCCAACTCGTCACTGGTGCTGGACGCTTATCCTCATGATGCCACCCGCTGGCAGAATCGTGCCCCCGTCCCGACGGCGCCTGCTATCACTATTCTTTCCGGAGGCGAGGCGAGCAGCCAAATCAGCCATGGCGACCCGGATGCGGGAGATACGCACACCTATGTCATCACCTCCAGCCCTGGGGGAGGGGTCGCCTGGATTACCTCCACCGGGCGGGTAACGTATGCCGCTGACGAAGGTTATTCCGGAAACACCAGTCTAACCGTGAGAGTGACCGATGGGGGGGGGCTCTCCGGTTATGTCCAGATCGCCATTCAGGTCTCCCCCCTGCCTGCGGTTCGGCACTGGACCGCACCTGTGCCGCAGCCTTTGGCGGATTCCTTCTGGGGGCTGGCGACTCTGCTCGGAGTCAATC
>JACZKF010000384.1 GCA_014860175.1 Desulfuromonadales bacterium
CCCCCCGGCCATAGACCGCCAACGGCTGATCCCGGTTCTCCCAACCGTCGCAGTAAGGGCAGTGAAACACGCTGCGCCCATAGAATTCCAACAGCCCGTCGATCTGCGGCAGGTGATCGACAATGCCGGTCGCCAGCAGTAACAACCGGGAAAGGAACCGCTGCCCATCTTCGAGAATAATTTCAAAACTGCCGGGGTGGCAGACGGCATCGGTGACCACACAGGGGAGAAGCTCCACCGTCGGATACGGCCGCAACTGCTCCTGACCGAGACGGCGCAACTCCCAGGGATCGGTTCCGTCGCGGGAAAAAAAGCCGTGCACCCCCTTTGATCGGGCGTTACGCGGCCGGTTGGAATCACAGACCAGGACCCGCCGCCGGCACCGCCCGAGAATCAAGGCGGCACTGAGACCGGCGATACCGCCACCGACGATGATCACATCGTACATCGACACCTCCTGCAAGAGCATGCCAGGAGTATAGTCGCCACGGCGGCAAAAAAAAGTCAGGGATGGTCGACCTCACCGGCCACCAGGCGCAGGTCGGCGAGCAGATGATCGATGTCGCTCTCGGTGGTGGCCCAGGAACACATGAAACGTGCTTGGCCGGAACCGATGAAGGTGTAGAAATGCCACCCCCGCTGGCGCAGGCCGTTCTGCAAAGCGGGGGGGAGAAGGGCAAAGACGGCGTTCGCCTGGCAGGGATGGGCCAGTTCGACGCCGGCGATCGCCTGCATCCCGGCAGCCAGCCGCTGGGCGCAGCGGTTGGCATGGGCGGCGTTGCGCAGCAGAGCACCGCTGGCCAGAAGACCAATCCAGGGGGCTGCCAGGAAGCGCATTTTCGAGGCCAGTTGACCCGCCTGCTTACAGCGGTAATCAAATTCTCGCGCCAGCTGGCGATCAAAGAAGACGACCGCCTCGCCGATGGCCATCCCGTTTTTGGTGCCACCAAAGGTAAGGACGTCGACCCCCGCCTGCCAACTGACTTCCCGGGGGGGGACGCCGAGAGTGGCCAGGGCGTTGGCGAAGCGGGCGCCATCCACATGCAGGCGCAGCCCCAGTCGACGGGCCAGCTCACCGGCGGCCTGCATCTCGGCCACCGAGTAGACGGCGCCGAGTTCCGTCGCCTGGGTGAGACTGAGAACCCTCGGCTTGGGATAATGGATATCGCTGCGCCGACCGACAATCTGCTCCACCGCCGCCAGTTCGACCTTGCCATGGGGGCCAGGGGCCAGCAGGATTTTGGTCCCGTTGGAAAAAAATTCGCTGGCCCCGCACTCGTCGGTCTCGATATGGGCCAGTTCATGGCAGATGACGCTATGATACGACTGGCAAAGAGCGGCCAGAGCCAGGGAGTTGGCGGCCGTGCCGTTGAAGACGAAAAAGACCTGGCAGTCCGTTTCGAAGAACTCCCGCAGCAGATCACAGGCCCGAGCCGTCCAGGGGTCGTCGCCATAGGCATTGGTGAAGCCTTGGTTGACTTCCGCCATCGAAGTCCACACTTCCGGACAGATACCAGCATAATTATCGCTGGCGAACTGGTTCTTTGCCACTTGGGGCGACAGGGTCATACTCCACCTCCACAGGGTCCAACTGAATCTACCGCCGAATGGGGCGGGAGCCAAGTCAAAATTCAACCGTCCCTGGTTTGACAAGGCCTCCCGCCTCGACGATAATTTCAGGAAGCTTCATCCTATTTTGCTGTCAAAACCAAGGGAGGAAACCAAAATGTGGCAGGAATTCAAACTGCAGGAAGCGCTCAAGATCGCCATTCAGACGGAAAAAAATGTCCGTGATTTCTACCTGAAGGCCGCCGAGATCACCAAGGACCCGCGGGGGAAAAAGGTTTTCGAACTACTCGCCAGGGAAGAGCGGGAGCACGCCGCCCACTTCTTCCCGCTGTACAAAGGGGACGATCTGGGCTCCTTTGAGGAGTTCATGGCCCGCCCGGCGCAAACCGACACGGCCATGCACAAGGCGCTGACCAAGGCCTTGGACGACAAGATCCACGAGCGCAAGGCGATGGAGATCGCTCTGCGGGAAGAGGAAGATCTGGAGAAGAACCTGCGGTTTACGGCGGAGAGGATCGTCGATCCGGCGGTACGGGCGGTTTTTGAGAAAATGGCCCTGGAGACCCGCCACCACTACGAACTGATCGAATCGGAATATGCGCACCTGATGGCGATGGTGCATGAAACCGATGTGGACATCTATGTCCGTGAGTAGACTGTTCACCCTGAGCGTCCTGTGGCTGCTGCTGACGGTCCAGGCGGGTCTGGCCGGCGAGCAGCTCGGTGCCCACTTTCGGGCGCCGGATGAATTCCAGCAGGTGATCGATACCCGCTGCCTGAACTGTCACGACCGCCAGCGCATCGAGCAGGCCATCCGCCGCCAAATGGCACTGGATCCGCTGCAAAACCGGATGCTGGGTCACGGTGCGATTCTGACCCAAGGCGACCGGGAAATCCTCGGAACTTTCTGGGGATCCCCCCTAAAAGAGCGAACCAGGTAGCCCCAACGTCCTCTTTCTGACCCCCCCGAGACCGGCCCTGCAGCCGGTCTCTTTTTATTTTGCGCCGCTTTGGCTGCGTGCTAGGATGTGAAAATTTTTATCTTTGGAGGGGGAGGAAGACGATGCAGCGGATCAAAGACTGGCCCGAAGCCGAACGCCCGCGGGAGAAGCTGCTGCGCCAGGGGGCCGAGGTGCTCAGTGACGCCGAGTTGCTGGCCCTGGTGCTGCGCACCGGTGACGGCGCCAGCGGTATGAGTGCCCTCGATCATGCCCGGTTGCTGTTGAAACGGTTTGGCTCCTGGCGCGCTCTGGCCCAGGCCAGCGCCGCCGAACTGTGCCAGGTCAAGGGGATTGGACCGGCCAAGGCGGCCGAACTCAAAGCCGTCTTCCAGATCGCCCGGCGCTTTGGCAGCGCCCCGTTGCGCCCCGGGGAGCGCTTCACCTCCTCGGTGGAGGTCTTTCGTCATTATCACGAGCAGCTGCGCGACCATAAGAAGGAGGTCTTTTTCGCTCTGCTGCTCGACAGTAAGAATCGCGTCCTGCGGGAAGTGCGGATCTCGGAAGGGAGTCTCAGCGCCAGCATCGTCCATCCACGTGAGGTCTTCGGCCCGGTGGTGCGGGAGTCGGCGGCGGCGGTGCTGTTCATCCACAATCACCCCTCGGGCGACCCGACCCCCAGCCGGGAAGATCTGGAGCTCACCAGCCGGTTGCGGGAAGCCGGTGAATTGATGGGGGTCCGGGTCCTCGACCACATCATCATCGGCAGCGGCGACTATGTGAGCTTTGTCGACCGCGGCCTTATGAGTTGACCCCCGCCGCATAGTCGAGAAAGCTGCATTTGGGCCGGTAGACCTCCTGAGTGCAGAGCAGCTCGACCAGTTCGGGTGGGGAAAAGTAGGTTCCCTGCAGCGACTTCCCTTGTTTCATCAGGAACCCGAACTGCGGTTGAAACAGGTTGCGGCGAATGGAATGGTCGATGGTCAGCCCGGCCACCACCAGGATATTGCGCTCGCCTGAATCGAAGGAGTCGGTGAGATAGGCGGCCAGCCGATGGAACTGCCGCCAGGTGTTGATATCGGCCAGCCGGCGGTGGGGGTGGGCGGAGGCGACGATCTCCGGCAGGAAATCGAAGACGGAAAACTCGATCATCTTCAGCGGATCGTAGGTGTCCGGGTCGAGACGGCGCTCGAAGACGAAACTCTCGGCCGCCAGCAGAGGGCCGATCGGTTGCGGTTCCCGGCCGAGTTGAGAAAGAATATCGGCGTGGCGGTGGCGCATGGCCGGGGCCAGACGGTAGATCTTCCCCCGGCTGCCGTCCCGCAGCTCCTCCCCCTCCGTCAGTCGCGGCAGCAGAAGCTGGATCCGTGGGGTATCACCGGGCGACTTGCGAAACAGGTACTTGTAGGGGATTTCGATGCGCGGTTCATCCTCTTCCCGAAACAGGGTGATCAAGGCGGCGGCCCGGCGATAAGCCAGCAGGTAGTCCCAGAGAATCTGTCGCAGCTTGCCACAGCAGGGGGCGACCGGCCCGTGAACCCGTTCGACCATGCCGATCCCGGCTTCTTCCCGGGCTCCCAGGTGGCTGCCGCCGAGGATCACCAGGTCCCGGCCATGGTGGGCGGCGGGGCCGAGGCGGGTCGGATCGAGCAGGGCCCCGACGCGGCCGAGGTTGAAGGTCGGGCAGTTGAACACGTAGCCGAACAGCGCCTTTTTGATCATCTGGCTTTCGTCGGAACATTGCCAGACCGCGGGGAGCACCCCCGAAAAACCGTGGGCATCGGCCAAAGAGCGCATTCGGCCGAACAGCTCCATCAACTCCATCGGCGGCTGGTTGAGCAACGATTCCGCAGGCGGTGCAATCTGCATCGGCATCTCCTCCAAATAGCAGAACCATAACATTGTTTTATTCATCCCGCCAGCCTCTTTCCCCTCTGGTTGCCCCCTTTTCCGGTTCCATGTTAAGGTGTCTGCGCCCCCGGAATCGCCGGTGCGTGCCCCGTTTCCCATCACCGCTGGTCAAAGATGAAAAAATCAGTCTCCACCCCCCTTGAAATCCTCGCCCCCGCGGGGAGCCTCGAAGCCTTCTTCGCCGCCATGGAAGCGGGAGCCGACGCAGTCTATATCGGCCTGAAAGATTTCTCCGCCCGGGCCCGGGCGAAGAACCTCTCCCTGGCCGACCTCGAACGCGCGCTCTGGCACGCCCGGGGGCTGGGCCGGCGACTCTATGTCACCCTGAACACCTTGATCAAGGAACGGGAACTGCCGGCGCTGGCCCAGACCCTGGCCGACCTTGAGGCTATCGGCGTCGACGGCATCATTCTGCAGGATCTGGCGGTCTGGCGTCTGGCTCGCCGGCATTTCCCCGCCCTCCCCCTGCACGCCTCCACTCAGATGACGGTGCACAACGCCGCCGGCGTGCAGATGCTGGAGAGAATGGGCTTTTCCCGGGTGGTACTGGCCCGGGAGCTTTCCTTGGCGGAAATTGCCGCCATCCGTCGACAGACCACTCTCGAGATCGAGCATTTCGTCCATGGCGCGCTCTGCTTCTCCTTCTCCGGCCAGTGTTACTTTTCTTCCTGGCTCGGCGGCAAAAGTGGCAACCGAGGCCGCTGTGCCCAACCGTGTCGACGCCGCTACCGTTATCGGGGGAAGGACGGTTACTTCTTCTCCCCCAACGACCTCTCGGCTATCGACCTGCTGCCGGAACTGGCGGCGGCCGGGGTCACCAGCTTCAAGATCGAGGGGCGGATGAAAAGCGCCGAATACGTCTCCAGCGTTGTCGGTGCCTACCGCCTGGCCCTGGATGCCCCCCCGGCGCAGAGGGAAGCGGCGGTGCGCCAGGCCAAGGAGCGCCTGCGCCTCTCCTTCGGCCGGCGGCCGACCCGCGGCTTTCTCCCCGGCGGCATCCCCGTCGACCTGGTCAACCCTTCGCTGAAGGGGGCGACCGGCCAGCCGCTGGGGGAGGTCAGCGCCTCTCAGGGGGTGGAGATTACCTTTCGCACCCGCGACCGCCTGCAGGTGGGGGACCGGCTGCGGATCCAGCCGAAAACCGATCAGGCCGGGACCGCCTTCACCGTCCGCACCTTGCGCCTCGGCCGCAAATCGGCGGCGACGGCGGCGGCCGGCACGGTGGTCACCGTCCCGTCCCCCTTTTCCGGCACTTTCCGGGTCGGCGACGCGGTCTACAAAGTCTCCTCCGACACGGCGTTCAACCTCAGCGATGCCGCCTGCCGGCGCCGCCTGGGGCAGGCCGCCCCCCCCTCCGTCCCGGTGCAGCTGCACCTGACGGTGGCAGAGGGGACGCTGGTGGTGCGGGGAGAGGCACAGGGGAGCAGCCTTGAGG
>JACZKF010000385.1 GCA_014860175.1 Desulfuromonadales bacterium
ATCAGGCCCAGGACGTGAAGCAGCTCGTGAGCGCGCTCGAGCGCGCGGGCCGCTCCGAACACCACCTGCACCGCAAGGTGCACCGCCCCTGGGGGTGGTACGACAGCATCGACGAAGGCGCGCGCTTTAAGGTCAAGCGCATCCAGGTCAAGCCCCGCGAGAGCATCAGCCTGCAGATGCACCACCACCGCGCCGAGCACTGGATCGTTGTCAAGGGCACGGCGGAAGTCACCTGCGGCGATCAGACCATCCTGCTCACCGAGAACCAGTCCACCTACATCCCGATCGGCCAGACCCACCGCCTGGCCAACCCCGGCATGATCCCGCTCGAGATCATCGAGGTGCAGTCCGGCAGTTGTTTGGACGAGAGCGATATTGTGCGGTTTGAGGATCGGTATGGGAGGACGGGGGAGTAACCCCAGGCGCCTGGCTGGCGCCGCGGCGCAGCGGTAGGTTCAGCACCGCATTCAATCGGCCATTTGGTTCGGTCATTCCCATCGGCGATATGCCGCGCTTGCCGCTGCGGCGATGCGGCATCATGGGCTGAGATCCACAGCGGCTGTGGAAGTGAGAGCCGACCGTCGACGTCGCGCGACCGTCTGGGCAATCTAAAAATGGTAATCAATCCGCTTGACGAATGTTGGTAAAACTGCCAATCTATCGAGGCGAAACGGATCGTAGAGAATGAGGCCGACGCGGCCGGTATCCTGGCTTGTGCCTGCGCGAAAAGCCTTTGAGGCGTTTCCCGACGGTGCGCGGCAGATCGTGATGGATGCTTTGAGCGTTGCCGCCGAAGGGGGCATGGCGGGAATCGCCAAACCGATGAAGGGCCTCGATGAAAAAGGAACCGCTTGAGATAGTCCGCGGGAGCGGAAACATCTATCGGGACTTCGATGTCCCGGGTGCCGATGTCCGCCAGTTGAAGTCGATCCTGGCGGCGGAGATCATTAAGACGCTCGACAAAGAGGGGTTCACAGTAAGGAAGGCGCAGAGTGTCACCGGGTTCGATGCCGGAGATTTCTCGCGCGTCCGCAACGCGGATTTCCGGCGCATCAGCGTCGAGCGCCTCATGGCGATGATCAACCGGCTCGGCTCGCGCGTGGAAGTGGTGGTGACGCTGCGACGTGCGCGGGCGACGCAGGGAGCGGCGGTGGTCTGAAGGAGTCCGCTGCGCCCAAGGCACCTGACCGCAGGAAGAGCAAGAGAGGTGGAACCGTGAAAACCCTGACACTTGAAGTTCGCAGCCCGCCCGATGTCATGGCTGACTTCGTGCAGACCTGGGAGTCTGGCAAGGCACAACGCGGAGACCGCATCGCGTTCGCGACCCCGGAACTTCTGTGGAAAGTGCTCACCGCGAAGAGATGGGAACTGCTCAAGGCCCTCTGCGGTGCCGGTCCGGTAACCATGAGAGAGGCCGCGCGGCGCGTCGATCGCGACGTCAAGGCGGTGCACACCGATATCACTGCGCTGCTTGCCGCCGGCGTGCTGAACCGCACCGAAGAAGGGCGCGTCGAGTTCCCCTACGAAGCGGTCAAGGTGGCGTTCCTGCTGCAGGCTGCTTAGGGTTCGGGGATCACGTCGCCCCTTTTAGCGGGCGTCGAAATAGTTTACATCCGGACATGGTTATATCTTTTGAACCGAGGCTAAACCATTGATTACATGACGTTGCCCGCTGGTGGTACGGCTTATGCTTCCGTTCAACGTACGGCTTGGCGGCTGTGAAATCAGTCGCCGCTATCAGCTGTTCGCTCGCCGCAGGGATGACGAGCGAGCCGGCCATGAACGCTGGAACCAGGCGTTCAGGAAGTACGAAAGGAAGGAGACCGACGTGAGAACTCGCTTCTTGTTCGCGGTGCTGACCTTGCTTGCTGCGCTTGGCTTCAGCACGGCGGCGGTGGCCTCGGTGGCTCCGCCCTTTACCGGCACCTTGCGTTTCGAAGCGGGGTCTACCTGGGCCGAGCTCTCGGTTACTAATTACACCTGGGGCGAGCGTCTCTGGGGTCTGGACCTTTCGACCACCTCGTTCACTTATTTTTCGACGAACCAGGGCACGTTGGCGCTTACTTATCATGACGTCAACTCGGACGGGAGTTTTGACGGAGCTGACGGGCGCTTTGCGACCGGCGCCACCGCCAACGTAATACTCGAGTTCTTTGGCCCTGGCGGGGCGAGCGACGTGTATTACCTGCGGACGGTCCCCGAGGGCGGGTGGCAATTCCAGCACCCCTTTGGCGGTAACGCCGGGATTTTGGATACCGGTGCCAGCCACTTGTGGTTCGCCACCCCCGTCCCCGAACCCCAGGTCTACGCCATGATGCTCGCCGGCCTGCTTATGGTCGGCTTCATCGCGCGGCGCCGGCAACACGGGGCAGTCTATTGATTCCGTGACTTTTGCGGAAAGTGTTACGGAGCATGCTTGGCTTTACGCTGCCCGGCAGGATTTCTTGCTTTGCGATTTGTGATGCTGTCGGCACTTCAACTGTCAAACCGGACGGGAGGCTGATTGTGGAACGAAATCTGTCGAATGTGATGGCAAGCCCTCTCTTCCTGGCAGTGATGGTTTTGACCGCGTTGCCGAGCGCTGCGCTTGCCCAGATCTCCCTGGACGTTTCGGTCAACTCGTCTTCCAACGCGAGCGCGATACATCAGCCCGGCAGTGACGGCATGCTTGATGTGGATTCTCCGGAGCCGGTCACGATTGGACCGCAGTACACGAGTGCATTTGCCTCGTATTCGACGAGTGGTTACTCGGAAGCCGGTTCCTCCGCTACTGCCGACTACGGCACGCTGGCCGCTTGGGCGACGGCCCTCGGTCAAATTAATTACAACTCGTATTCTTACGGGGGATTTGCCTCGAGTAGCGCAACTTTTTCCGATTACCTCCAGGTCAACTCGACAACTTTGGCTCCTGGCACGGCGGTCACCCTGCAGTTCACCCCGACGCTCACCGGCAGCATTTTTGGCGACGGGACGTACGGCACGGTCGCGCTGGATATCAGAGTATCAAGCCCCTATTTGGCGCATTACAACGCAATTTGGTATCGGGCGACGAACGACGGCCCGTCTCAAGGAAATCTCGACCCCATAACTCTTGAGACCTTTGTGGGTGACGATGTGTTCTATACCGCCGCATTATCGGTCGAGGTATATTCGATCACTGGAACGGTGCCTTCGCGCATTACTTCGTCCTTTGGAAACACCGCGCATTTCTACGCCGACTCTCTTACCGACGGCGTTACGCTGAGCAGCGTTTCGGGCCACAACTACGCGACTATGGCCCCGGTGCCCGAGCCCGAGTTCTACACCATGATGCTCGCCGGCCTGGGCCTGGTCGGCTTCATCGCGCGGCGCAGAAGGCTCCTGGCAAGCGCGTAATCAGTTTCACTGTCCTCCCGGGAAACCCCGCGCCAGCGGGGTTTCGCTTTCCTGGGACGGCGTGCTCGTGGTCGGCGCTGAGGTGTCGATAAACTTTACAGTCGCCGCCCCCGCCAGCTCATCTGGGCAAATAAATCAATGGCTTACGTCCTGGCATGAAACGTGCGACCTTAGGGTGTAATTGTCCCGGAGGTGTATCTCATGAAACGAATTCTTGCCCTGACACTCGCCAGCCTGTCCTGCGCGACCGCGTTTGCCGGTTCCATCACGCTCACCGGCACGGTGCGCGACTTCAATGCAGATGGCGTGAATTTCGAAGCCTCTTCCTACACCTCTGGCCCTGGCTGGGTAAATTCCACTCTTAGCGGTCCGTCCCCGACCTTGACGGCCACCGGCGCAAGTCATATCAGCAACTCCGACGCTGGTGCCTTCAGCAACTGGTACACCAATACCGCCAACAGCATGTCTTATGGCCTTACCCTGACCGAGACGGGTCCGGGAACCGGGATCTACGAGTACCTCAGCAGCGCGTTCTACCCGATCGACAACCAATTGCTGGGTAACCAGGGCAGGTCGCACAACTACCACTTCACGTACGCCATCTCGTCGACGTTCTACTACAACGCCGGCGCCGGACAGAAGTTCAGCTTCACCGGTGACGACGACGTCTGGGTATTCTTCGACAACAAGCTCGGAATTGACCTCGGTGGCGTGCACGGTGCGCAATCGCAGACCGTCAACCTCGATACGCTGTTTAGTGGCTATGCCTCCGGCAACTACAGTTTTGATTTCTTCTTTGCCGAGCGCCACACCACGGAATCAAACCTGAAGATCCAGACCTCGCTGGCCTTCAACGAAGTTCCCGAGCCGGCCTCGCTGGCCCTGATCGGAATCGCGCTGGCTGGCCTGGGCTTCTCGCGCCGCCGCCAGTCCAAATAGCGAGTACTCCCGCTTCGCCTGACAGAGCCCGCGCCAGCGGGCTTTGTCGCATCTGGGGCCCGAGGTCTGGCCCCGTCACCGGAGCTGGTGGTACTGTTATCGGTTTCCACGAGGAGAGCAGCGATGAGCAAGATTGGATTCGTTGGACTGGGCATCATGGGCACGCCGATGGCCGAGCACCTGATCAAGGCCGGGCACGAGGTCTTTCTGTTCAGCATCCCGAGCATTCCGAAGTCGACGATCGCCGCCGGCGGCAAGGCCTGCAAGTCGAGCAAGGAAGTGGCGCAGAAGGGCGACATCATCTTCATCATGGTGCCCGACACGCCGCACGTCGCGGCCGCGCTCTTTGACGCCGATGGCATCGCCGCCGGGCTCTCGAAGGGCAAGATCGTCGTTGACATGAGCTCGATCTCGCCGATCGAGACCAAGGCGTTCGCCAAGCGCATTCGCGCGCTCGGCTGCGAGTACCTCGACGCCCCGGTCTCGGGCGGCCAGGTCGGCGCACTCGCCGCTTCGCTCACCATCATGGTCGGCGGCAAGGCCAAGGTGTTCGACAAGGTCAAGCCGCTCTTCGAGCTGATGGGCAAGAACATCACGCTCGTTGGCGGCAACGGCGACGGCCAGACCGCCAAGGTGGCCAACCAGATCATCGTGGCGCTCACCATCGA
>JACZKF010000386.1 GCA_014860175.1 Desulfuromonadales bacterium
GCCGGCAGTGTGCCGGCCGTAAAAATTATTTACCGGTGGGGATAGGGCCGCCGTCTGTTGCCCGGTCGGCCGGCATGAGCTCCCCCTGGGCCGTGACATAGCGCACTTCGCAGTGCAGGTCGAAACCGATCTGTTCCCGGATGGTCCGGCGGATCTGGGCGATCAGGGTCAGGACCTGTCGGGAGGTAGCCCCCCCGCGGTTGACGATGAAATTGGCATGGCGACGGGAGACTTCGGCGCCCCCCACGCGCAACCCCTTGAGGCCGGCCGCCTCGATGATCCGCCCCGGCGGGCCGACGCTGGCGTGCATTTCGGCGGTACTGAGGAAGACCGAGCCGCAGTTCGGCTCCTTGCGGGGAAATTTGCGGCGGCGCTCGCGCAGGTCGGCGAGCATCTCCCGGCGGATCTGGCGCGGGTCGCCGGTCGGGCACTGCAGCTCCACCCCGATGACCGTCACCCCGCTCTCCTGCAGGGCGCTGTGCCGGTAGGCAAAGGCGCAATCCTGGCGCTCGAGAGTCTTCAACTCCCCCTCGCGGTCGACCACCCGGACCCGGCGCACGTGGTCACCGATGGCCTGGCGCTGACTGCCGCCGTTCATCAGAACCAGCCCTCCGATGGTGCCGGGAATGCCGATAATATGCTCCAGGCCGGCCAGGCCGGCCCGGGCGGCGGTTTGAGCCAGCCGCGGTACCCACACTCCGGCCTCGGCCTCGATGCGGCCGCCGTCAATCTGCAGGCGCGAGAGATTGTTTCCCAGTTTGAGGACGATGCCGCGCAGCCCGGCGTCGTCGAACAGCAAGTTGCTCCCCTGACCGATAACCAGCAGGGGGATGGCGTGCTGCTGGGCGAAGCGCACCACCGTCGCCACCTGTTCGGGGCGATCGGGGAGAACCAGCAGGTCGGCCGGACCGCCGATGCGCCAGCTGCACAGGTCGGCCAGCGGCGCATCGAAGCAGAAGCGGCCGATCGGCTGGCGCGTCAGGCTCTCCAAGTGGTGGCGCAGGGGTTGCTGGTAAGTCGACATGGTTTCTCTTGACTCTTCCCGCGGCGGACGGTTACGGCACCGCCGGATGACAGGTCAGGCACTTCCCATCGGTCGGATGCCCGGACGGCAGTGGAATTTGCTGCGGGCTGTGGCACTCGGCGCACATCTCCTCCACCCCCTGCGAACCGGTGCGAACGGCCACCCGTTCGAGCACCGGCCGGTGCATCTCGTCGCGCGGCACCATGGGGGGGCGTTGCCGAAAAAAGGTTAGCAGCGCCAGCAGCAAGACGGCGCCGACCACGGCGTAATAATGCCACAACTTCCGTTCTCGGTTCATCTTGATCCTTGGCGAAGGGGGCCGGACATCACCGGCCGCAGCCTCCCCTTATAGCATGCCCAAGAGGGGGGCGACAAACCATATCCATCCCCGCCTCCCCTGGCGATGACCGCCAGGCGCGCTATAGTGGTGAAAAGAGCTGCAAGGAGGCCCGCCATGAAAGAAATTTTCCCGGCTGCCGTCGTGCTGTTGGCCCTGCTCCTCCCCTTCCCCTCTGCCGCCCGGGAAATTCCCACCGGCGATCTGGCCGCTCCCAACGGCTGTCCGATCAGCATAGAGCTGGGGACTCCGCAGGGGGTGCAGGTGGTGGCGGTGCCGGAGGGGCTGCGCATCTCCTGGCCCCCCTTGCCGAAGGGCGCGGTTCCGCTGGAAGGGTATCAGGTAGTCCGGACCATTGAACTGGAAGGCCCCTGGCAGTCGATCGCCGTCGTCGGGGAATCGGTGACCGACATGATCGATACCACCGCCACCATGGAGACGATCTACTACTATCGGGTGCGCAGCTTCGGCGGCGGCGTCTGCGGGCGCTACTCGATCCCCGCCCGGGGGCAGCGATAGACTCGGCGGGGTCGGCCGCCTGCGCTATCTCCGGTCGTCGGCGATCCGGCCGAGCAGCCGCAGCAGCCCGTCCAAAGCGGTGTAGGGGTGTGGCGGACAGCCGGGGATGAAGAGGTCGACCGGGAGCAGGTCGCCGATGCCGTTGTGCTGCTCGGGACTGCCGCGAAAGGGGCCGCCGCCGATGGCGCAGGCGCCGGAGGCGATGACTAGTTTAGGGGCCGGGACGGCGGCGTAAGTGTCGAGGAGGGCGCTTTTCATGTTCTCGGTCACCGGCCCGGTCACCAGGATACCGTCGGCATGGCGAGGGGAGGCGACAAACTGGATGCCGAACCGGCCGAGGTCGAAGACCAGGGTGCCAAGGACGTTGAGGTCGGCCTCACAGGCGTTGCAGCCGCCGGCGGAGACTTGGCGGAGTTTGAGGGAGCGGCCGAAGAGGTTTTTCATCTGCCGGTCGAGAGCGGTGGCCAGGCGGTGACCCGATTCATCGGCAAGCAGGTCGGCACGCTGCCGGGCCGCCAACCGCCAGTCACGGGAGAAGCTCACCCCCCCATGCGGGCAGGCGGCTTCGCAGTCGCCGCAAAAAATGCACAGCCCAAGGTCGAGGCGGGGCCGCTGGTCGACGGTGATCGCCCCGAAGGGGCAGACTTTTTCGCACTCCCGGCACCCCGGCGGACAAAAAGCCGGCTCGATCACCGGCGCCCCCCGGAAGCGCTCCGGCAGCACCGGCTCTTCATGCGGATAGTTGGCCGTTCGATGCCCCTGGCGAAAACGCTCGCGAATGATCTTCAGCATCTAATTCTTCCCTTCCTTTGAGCCGCGGCCGATCGGTTCGATCGGTTCGATCCGACCGATCCGACCGATCCGACAGAGCGGACGCGGCTCGTTCCTAAAGGTCGAACCCGCAGTACGACAGGTTGAAGCTCTTGTTGCAAAGCGGAAAATCGGAGATCTGTTCCTGCCGCAGCGCCATGGCCAGACCGCTCCAGTTGTGGAAGGAGGGGTCGACGATTTTGTAGCGACAGAGCCGACCGGCGCTGTCGGTGAGGGCGGCGTGAACGATCTCCCCTCGCCACCCTTCGACCAGGGAAACGGCCAGACTTTGGGGGGCCAAGGGAGC
>JACZKF010000387.1 GCA_014860175.1 Desulfuromonadales bacterium
CTGCTGCAGTTCGGAAATAGTCTTGGTCTACTTTTGGCGTTCGCTACGGCCGGCCTGAACCTCTTCCTGCAGGCTCTGCAGGGCGCCTTCGAGCTGCGCCGTTCGTTGTTGGGCGGTGGTCAGGGTGGCCAGAAGATGGTCTCTTTCGGCGTTTTCCGTGGCGGCTGCTTCCGGGGCATTGATCTCGACCAGATATTTTTCCACTCCCCGGCGCAGAGCCTGAACCTGCTCGTCCAGCCGCTTCTCGCCGGCCAGTTTGCGGGCGGCGGCCCGGGCGGCGGCGGCCCGGGCATTGCGCAGCTGCCTGGCCTCGATCTGCTGATCGGCGTTCTGGATCCTCTCCTGGCCTGCGGGGGTCTCCTCAGCCCCCAGTTCGGCCACCAGCTGTTCCAGGTCGGCGATCTCCGCCGCCCGGTCAAGGGCCAACTTTTGCGCCTCCTGAGGGGGGAAGAGGACCGGCACCTGGCGCAAAATGACCTCGCGCATGGCGGCGCTGTAGCGCAGGCCCACCGGTTCCATCCGAAACCCCATCTCCCCGCAGAAATCGTTGGCTTTCTGCAGCGCCGCGGCAAACGCCGGGAGCCCGCCGGCCACCTGGTCGATGGCGTAGATCAGAGCGCGATTGGTATTGCGCAGATGCAGGGCGACATACACCAGATAGCGCCCGTCGCGCCGCAGGGCGCAGGCGACCGCCTGAGCATCGGGGCCGGGTCGGCCTTCAATGAGCAATACCACCGGCGTCGCGGAGCGATACAGTTCCACCACTTCCGCTTCGGCAGCCTCGATCACCAGGGAGTCTTCAAGCGTAACCATAGATTTCATCTCTCCGAGAACCACGGGGAAGCAGTTAGTCGCTGGAAAGATGCAAATTCCACGCCTCTGGCCAGACAGGCCATGGCATGATATATACAGGAAGTCCGCCGAGTCGCGGAGCAAGGCAAAGATACGGGCCAATCAATGGAGGATGTGATGCTGTTTAGCGAAGGTGGGGAGAGCACGGCAGGGTTGCGAGAGCGGGGGATGCAGATGCTGGCCGAGGTGGCGGCGCGCTATGCCGGTCAGCACGGATTGGCGCCGACCCGGATCGGCTGGGAGGCGGTCACGGAAGATCAGCTCTCCCTGGTTGTGGAGACCGATCACCAATCCATAACCATCCCGTTTTCGGTCGATGAAGTGGAGGACTTCCCGGAGGGAACGGCTACCGCCTACAGCAAGAAAAAGATCCGCGACAAATTTGCCGGTTTGTCGATGTGAGCGGTGCCCCATCCTGGTTCAGGCGGACTTTTTACCCCTGTCGCCCCGGATCGGCAGTTGACAGTGCAGACAGCGGCGGGTCGGCAGCAGGGTCATCCCGTCCAGATGAAAACGGTTGCCGCAGCGCGGACAGCGGGCCAGAGCCGCCGCCATGACGGCGGTGGAGAGGAGAAGGAACCAGACGGCGAAAGCCACCCCCCCGGCGGCCAGGGAGGAGGTCGCGCCGATGGCGATCAGCATGGTGGGGAGATAGGCGGCCACGAGCCCCCATACATACCAGCGCCGCCGGCGAATGCGCCCCAGTCCCGGACCAAGCTCTCCCCCCATTTTCGCGCTCTCCATATTTCGACCACTCCTTCTCTCCACCCAACCCTCGAACCATCCAGGCAGATCGCCCCCCAAGCATTGGACAAATGTAGCAGATTCCTGACCAGGGTGGCACCCTTTCCCTTCAGTCGCGGGCGATTTTCGCACCGGCCGCTTGACCCGATCTGTCGGACGAAATACAATATGAATTACATTTTGTCATCAAAGGAGAATACGGATGCCCGCTCTCAGTCTGCGCCTTCCGGAAGAACTGGACCATCGTCTGGCCGAAGAGGCCGAGCGCGAAGGACTTCCCCGCTCCGAGGTGGCTCGCCAGGCCATCGTCGACTATCTTGCCCGCCGCGAGCGCGAGCGTTTCATGGCCGAACTGATTGCCGAGGCCCGCGTCGGATATGGGAATGAAGCGGTCCGCCGTGAGGCCCTGGAACTGGCCGAGGACGGTGTGGCGACCGGCAACGGGGCCCTTGACCGGATAGAGGGGCGAGAGCCCGGCGACAGCTGGCCGGAAGAGGGCGAGAGGTGGTGGAAGTGATCCGCCGGGGAGAGGTCTGGGTCGCCAATCGCAATCCCGGTTGCGGGCGGGAGATCGGCAAGATCCGCCCCGTCCTGGTCATCCAGGACGACGCCCTCACCGCCGCCGGCGCGCCGATGGTGATCGTGCTGCCGTTGACCACCCAGGTCTATCCCGCCTTCAAGCATTGGCGCGTGACCCTCGAGCCCCGCGACCGCCTGCTGAAACCCTGCCAGATCGTGATCGATCAGCCCCGCGCCATCGACCTCGCCCGTCTCGGCGACGGCCCCCTTACCAGCCTGCACCCCGAGGAGATGGCGAGGGTGGAAAAGAGTCTCAAAGCGGTCCTTGGCCTGGTGGGGTAATCGTATACGGCCCGCCAGCCTACTCCGCCCGCAGGAACGGGGCCGGTTTTTGTCCCAGCGCTCTCCAGGTGCCGAGCAGACCGAGAAAGAGAGAGAGCCCGATCCCGGCGCCGAGGGTGAAGAGGATGACCCCGGGGTGCAGGGTGAAAGCGGTTTCCATGAACCCCTGGACGATGCCGAAAGCCGCCAGGCTGCCGACCATGGCGCTCAGCACCCCGGCGGCCAGCCCGAGGATGGCGAATTCGAAACCGAAGGCGAGGAGAACGTCCGACCGGGTGGCGCCGCAGACTTTGAAGATGACGGCGTCGCTGAGGCGCCGGTGCTGGTCGGCGGAAACCGCCCCGGCCAGGACCAGGAAGCCGGTGAGGAGGGCGACCGCCGCCATCCCCTGGAAGGCGCCGCCGATGCGCCGGATCGTCTCCGAGACGTTGGCCAGGACCTCACGGGTGGAAATCACCGATACGTTGGGAAGAGCCCGGGTGACCGCCCGGAAGACGGCCGCTTCTCCGGGGCCGTCAACCTGCACGGTGGCGATGTGGGTCTGCGGGGCATTCTCCAGCACCCCCGGCGAGAAGAGGAGGACGAAGTTGAGTTCGAAAGTCGACCAGTCGACCTCACGCAGACTGGCGATGGTCGCCGTAATTTCGCGGCCGAGCACGTTGACGGTGAGGGTATCGCCGATCCGGACCCCGAACCCTCGGGCGACGTCGGCAGTGACCGAGACCCGGGGCGCCCCGGTGTAGTCGGCCGGCCACCACTCACCCTCCGTCAGCGTTGCACCGGCCGGCGGTTCGGCGGCGTAGCTGAGAAAACGGTCGCCGCGGATCGCCCACCGGACCTCCGGATCGACCGTCGCCTGCTCGGCCGGGACGCCGGCAATGGCGGTGATGCGGCCGCGCAGGGTCGGGAAGCGTTCGAGGCGGCGGATGTCGGGGAGGGCGCCGATGGTCTTCTCGAAAGCCTCGACCTGGCCGGGCTGGATGTCGAGGAAGAAGAACGAGGGGGCCTCCCGCGGCACCGTTTCGTTGACCCGGTCCTGCAGATTGGCCTGGACCTCGGCGATGATGACCAGGGCCGTCAGGCCGAGGCCGAGGGAGAAGATGGCGCTGCCGGCGGGGGAACCGCGGCGGTGGATGTTCGCCAGGCCGAGCCGCAGG
>JACZKF010000039.1 GCA_014860175.1 Desulfuromonadales bacterium
GCTGGGGACCTCGTTCCAGGTCTACTACAACAAGATCGACGGCTGGGACGAGAAAGCGGCGGCGACCGGGATTCCGGAGGATAGCTGGCGGATCTCGGCGCTGTTTTACAACGACTACAAGCACGGGCAGATCAAGCCGACGCTGTTTGCCATGTACGACCCGGAAGGGACGTGGATGACGCAGGCCTCGGTGGAGTACTCGCCGGACGGTCAGTGGTACTACAAGCTGACGCAGATGTCGTTCTGGGGGGACAAGGACGCCGACAGCTCCTTCGCCCCTCTGATCGGCACCAGCGAACTCTCCCTGCGCGCCGGCTACCGGTGGTAAGCAAGGCGGGCGGACAAGGGTTGCTGCGTATTTGTCCGCCTTTTCCCCCGGGTAAAGAGACCTCCGGCAGCGGCGGGAGTCGGGCCGCTCCTGCTACCACAAAGGATCTTCTATGAAAAAGATATTGTTTCCGGTTCTCCAGGACATCTCCAGCCGACTGGCGCCGACCGTCGTCAAACTGGCCAAGGCGCTCGAGGCGGAGGTCCATCTCCTGCACATAGCTCCGCCTACCGATTCATTTCTCGAGAGCCGCATGCGCAGTGACAGGGAGTGGATGACAAGATTTGCCGAGAATCATCTCAAAGAGGTTTCCGTGCATCTGGCGGATGTCATTCCGGGCGACCCTGCCAAAGAGATCATGAAATATTCGGAAGAGCATGGCATGAACCTCATCGTCATGGCCACCCACGGCCGAAAGGGGATCGACCGTTTTTATTTCGGCCATGTAGCGGAAAATGTCGTTGCTCAGGCCTCCATTCCGGTTCTTAGTATTAATGTCGGCAAGTGCAAAACGTCTTTTCTTGACTGAAGCTACAAGCTCCGGCGGGTCGGTGAGGCAACACCCGGATTGAGGCATTCAAAAAGACAGATGGTACTTGCCGAATCTGTCACGCGGGGAAAGGGACAATGAAAATGTTACAAAGAAAATGGATCCCGAAAGTGCTGATTCCTGTGTCTCTATTTACCATGACGATGATCGCCTCGGCGAACTTCTGTTGGGGAGCAGAGCAGAGGATTGCTTACAAGAATCTGTCTTACTCCTTTTATGACGGTTCCTTTGTCGACCCGCTGAATGGATGGATTTGCGGCAAGTCCGGTTTCATCTATCGGACCGACGACGGCGGCCTGACCTGGGAGAAGCAGAACTCGGGCGTGAACGACTCGCTGTTTGAGATCGCCTTCCTCACCAAGGAGCGGGGGGTCGCCGTCGGCCAGCGGGGACTGCTGCTGTCCACCGATGACGGCGGCCAAACCTGGAAGAAGGAGGCCTCTCCGGTTGCGGTGACTCTGCTGGCTGTCGACTTTGCGGACGAGAACCACGGAATCGCGGCGGGCGACTGGGGAAAGATCATCAGCACCGTCGATGGGGGAAGGACCTGGAGCGATATCTCCCTGGAAGAGGACGTCGTCCTGTATAGCATCCATATGGTCAGCAAAGACGAGGCCTGGATCGCCGGTGAGCTGGGAATGCTCTTCCACACCAAGAACGGCGGCAAAACCTGGGAAAAGATGGAGCCGACCATGGGAACCCTGTTCGCCATCGATTTTGACCCGACCGGCAGGAACGGCATCGCCGTCGGCATCGAGGGGATGGCGGTCTTGACCAAGGACGGCGGCAAGACCTGGGTGGAGGAAAAGATTTCCAAAGAATCTCTCTACAACGTTGAAGTGGTAAACGGGAACGCTCTGGTCGTTGGCGACGCGGGGACAGTTATCTCCTACACGGCTGATGCAAGCGAACGCTGGAAAGAAATACCGGTTCCGGTGAACATGAGAGCTTACTGGCTGCAGGGGCTGAAGCATCTCGAAAAAGACCGGTTCTTCGTGATTGGTGCCAACGGAGCCTTGGTCTTTATCCAGAACAATCAGACCTACAATCCTTAACCCCGACCAGCCTAGTGGAGAAAAATCATGGGAGAGACAGCCAATAATTTATGGTACAAGCTGGTTGAAGCCCAGCTGAGATATAGAGTCGTAATCGTCACGTTTCTGGCGATCGGCACCATATTCTTCACCTGGAACATCGCCACCAAGCTCAAGGTTGCCACCGACTTCTTCGAGCTGTATCCGCCCAACCACGAGTACATTCAGCTGTACAAGGAATACCGGAAGATGTTCGGCTCAGCCAACGTGCTGACCATCATTGTGGAAAGAACTGACGAAAGCGATATCTACAACCCGCAGACCCTGGAGAAGCTCGACCAGCTGACGACAGGGGTTCTGGCGATCCCCGGGGTGAATCCTCTTCAGGTCGCTTCGGCGACGCACCCGAAGGTCAAACAGGTCATCAACACGGCCCTCGGCATCGGCGTCTTCCCCCTGACCTGGCCGTCCGACGGGTACCCGAAAAACGAAGAAGAATCCGAGCTGTTCAGAAAGACCGTCTACTCGCAGACCGGCATCCGCGGGTTCTTTGTCTCCTTGGACGACAAATCGACGGCCCTTTACGCTGGTTTCTGGGAGGAAGGGCTTGATTTCGGTCTCCTGTATAAGGAAATGAACAAGCTGAAGGCCGCGGTGGAGGACGACAAACACACCGTCTATGTCTCCGGCTACCCGATGCTCTACGCCTGGCTCGATCACTACAAGCTTCAGTTGTCGCTGGTTCTTCTGGCCACCCTGACCGCCATGGTGGCTGTCCTGGTCGGCTATTTCCGCAGCTTCCGCGGGGTGATGCTGCCGGTCTTCTCTGGCGTCATCAGCGCCCTGTGGGGGATCGGCTTCGCCTGCGCCATGGGCTGGAGCCTGGATCCTCTGCTGCTGGTCGTGCCGATCCTACTGTCGGCGCGGGCGCTTTCCCACTCCTGCCAGTGCATGGAGCGCTTTCACCAGGAATATTCCGTGGTGGGCGATAACCGCAAGGCGATCGTCTCCGCCTACGGCAAGCTCTACCCGCCGGCCATGCTGGCCATCGTCACCGACGGCCTCGGCTGCATGACCATCGCCATCGCTTCCATCCCTCTGATGCAGAAACTCGGGTACATATCGGCCTTCTGGATTGTGACCATCTTCATCGGCGTCGTCATCTTGAATCCGATCGCCCTTTCCTACATGAAGCCGCCCAAGCTGAAGAACGACATTTCCCCGTCCCCCTATACCGTCGGAAAAGAGGCCTGGTGGCTGAGGCGACTGGCGGCGCGGGGGTATGAACTTCTCATCGACTTTCTCCATGCCGCTTCCGGTCCCAGAATGAAGTGGGTGGTCGGGGCGTTTGTTCTGCTCATGGCGGTCGGCGGCGGCATCTTTACCTCGCTGCACCTGAAGATCGGCGACTCGAGTGCCGGCAAGGCGATCCTGTATGACGATCATCCTTACAACATCGCCGCCGACCGGATGAACAAGGATTATGCCGGAGCGGCGCCGCTGGTCGTCATCATCAAGGGGAAGGAGTCCGGCGCCATCAAGGACCAGAACACGCTAAAGACGATGGATGATCTCGGCATGTTCATGGAGAACAACATCTCCAACGTCGGTGGCACCCTGAGCCTCACCGACCTGGTGCGCCGGATCAATCGGATGTACCATGACGGCTCGCCGAAATGGGAGACCATTCCGGAGAACCCGCAGGTTCTTGGGCAGATCTTCTTCACCTTGGCCGCCAGCATGGCCCCCGGGGAGATGGACCAGCTCGTCAGCCTCCCCGATTACACCCATTCGAACGTGACCGCCTATTTTCGCGATTACGATCACGCCAGCATCAAGAGCGCCATTGCGACGGTAAAGGAATTCGGCGCTCAGGTCGAAGCTGATGCCGACTCCAAAATAGAGGTGAAACTGGCCGGCGGTCTGCTCGGCATCCTGGCCGCGGTCAACGAGGAAGTGGAGTGGTCCTACTGGGCGATCCTCTCCGCCATTTTCACCAGCACCTTCATCCTTTGTTTCATCACTTACCGTTCCTGGAAAGCTGCGATCATCCTCTGTCTGCCGCTCTATGTCTCTCAGGTCATGTGCGACCTGGTCATGATGGTGTACAACATCGACCTCAACATCAACACGCTGCCGGTCGCCTCCATCGGGGTCGGCGTCGGCATCGACTACGGCATCTACCTCCTGAGCCGCCTGAAAGAGGAGTGCGCCAATACCAACAGTTGGGAGCGGGCCAGGCTGATGGCCTTGACCACTACCGGCAGAATCATCCTCTTCACCGGTGTGACTCTGGTCTTCGGTCTTTTCTTCTGGCTCTTCTCGGATATCAAGTTCCAGGCGGAGATGGGTTTCCTCATCCTCCTGCTGATGATCTTCAACATGATTGGCGCCCTCGTCTTCATCCCGGCTCTCACCGGGATCCTGAAGCCCCAGTTCGTCAAGGACATGGCCAAGAGGAACGTCGACACCGAGGTTCTTGGCGCTGTCCGCACCAAGCCGGTGGTCGATTTCAGCTAGTTGCCCGGCCTCGGACCAGGTTGCGATCGCCAGGTAAATGGCAGAAGGGGGCCTTGAACCGATGCAGGGAACCTTGACAACCAGATGAGAAGACAGCGGCAGTCTTCATGCGATTAAGGTATCTGTACCGAAACGCAGAAGACTGCCGCAGTTTTTTCGAGACCGGCGTTGTCTCGGCGATCATTGGCACGCGGGAAACAAAACAGCGTGGAGGTGGAATGAAGATTGCCGACCAGCCAGCTGAACAGGAGACGATCCGCTACACCTCCTGCGGCTTTCACTGCTTCGACCAGTGTGTCCTCAAAGTGCGGGTGCGCGACGGTCGGCTGGTTTCGGTGGAGCCGGACGACACCATCAACCCCGGCATCATCCGCGAAGGGGAGCATCCGGCCGATTCTTTTCTCCCCTCCTCCCGGCGCCAGTTCCGCCCCTGCCCGAAAGGGTACTCGATGGCCCGCAACATCTACGACCCGAAGCGGGTGCTCTATCCGATGAAGCGGGTCGGGGAGCGGGGGGAAGGAAAATTCGAGCGGATCTCCTGGGATGAGGCCCTTGATACGATCGCCGCCAAGCTGGTGGAGGTGAAGGAAAAATTCGGGCCGTACTCGGTCCTCCACCAGCCGTACAGCTACATGAGTCATTGCAGCTTCCCTCTCGCCTCCTGGCTCGGCGCCGGCGTCGCCGGCTGGGACGCCCACTCCGACTGCGGCTTCCACGAGGCGCAGAACTGGGTTTACGGCAAGGATCTGATGGACGGCTACATCCAGAGCGGAATGGCTTTCGAGCTGGCCCAGGACGAGCCGAACATATTCAAGTCGAAGCTGATCGTCCTGTGGGGGTTCAACCCTGCGGCCACCCACGGCAGCGCCGTCTACCACAACCTGATGCAGGCCCGGGAGCGGGGGATCCCGATCATCTGCATCGAGAGCCGCTACACCCCGAGCGTCGAGGTGCTCGCCGACCAGTGGATCCCGATCCGGCCGACGACCGACGTGGCGATGATGATCGCCATGGCCAACGTCTGGTTCCGGGAAGGGCTCTGCGACCAGGCGTTCATCGACAAGTGGGTCGACCCGAAAGGGCTGGCCCAATGGCGCGCCTACGTCCTGGGCGACGCGGACGGCGTCGACAAGACACCGGCCTGGGCCGAAGGGATCTGCGGCGTCCCGGCCGAGACGATCACCGCCTTCGCCCGGCTCTATGCGGCAAGCCAGCCGGTCAACCTGGTGGTCGGGCTCTCCCTCGGCCGGCAGTTCTACGGCGAGAACCCGGCCCGGGCCTCCATGTACCTGCAGGCGCTGACCGGCAACACCCTGCGACCCGGCGGCACCGCCGCCGCCGAGACCGGGCTCTGGTGGGGG
>JACZKF010000388.1 GCA_014860175.1 Desulfuromonadales bacterium
CTCTGGTCGGCCGCATCGATGCGGTACTGGGCGGCCGGCAGCAGGTCAGCCCGCAGATGCTGGAGGAGATCGAAGAGATCCTGATCAGTGCCGACCTGGGGATGAAAACGACCCAGGGGCTGATTCAGGATCTGGAAAAACGCCTGACTCGCGGGGAGGCGCAGACCCCGGCCGCCTTGCGGCAGATCCTCAAGGAAGAGATTCGCCAGCGACTGCGGCTCGACGCCGCTCCCCTTGACCCGGTGGGGGACGGTGCCCCGTTCGTCATCATGGTGGTCGGGGTGAACGGGGTGGGGAAAACAACCACCATCGGCAAGTTGGCCTGGCAATTCACCCAGGCGGGCAAGAAGGTGGTCCTCGGGGCCGGCGACACTTTCCGGGCGGCGGCCAGCGAGCAGTTGGCGATCTGGGGGGAGCGCAGCGGCGCCGAGGTGATTCGGTTGACCGAAGGGGCCGATCCCGCCGCCGTCGCTTTCGATGCGATCAGGGCGGCCAAGGCCCGGCATGCCGACATCCTCATCCTCGATACCGCCGGTCGGCTGCACACCAAAACCAATCTGATGGAAGAGCTGAAGAAGGTGCGCCGGGTTCTCGATCGGGAGGTCTCCGGGGCGCCACACGAAACGCTGCTGGTACTCGATGCCACCACCGGGCAAAATGCCCTGGTGCAGGCCCGGCTGTTCCGGGAAGCGGTGGAGGTGACCGGCATTGCCCTGACCAAGCTCGATGGCACCGCCCGGGGTGGAATCGTGATCGCCATCGGGGGTGAACTCGGCCTCCCGGTCCGGTATGTCGGCATCGGCGAAGCGCTGGAGGATCTGCGCCCCTTCGACCCCGATCTGTTTGTCGAGGCGCTGTTCGAAAGCCCCTGAATCATCTTGACTTTTAATCCGGAAGTCACCTAGAATCGGGCTACACTGGCCTGAGCAGGTTTCATGGAATTGAGTCTGGTTCTACGTCTGGAACATAAGATCGACCAGCTCCTCGAGCGCAACCGTGAGCTGGAGGCCGAAACTCTTCGGCTACGGGCCAGCGAGGAGGCGCTTCTTGCCGAACGGGAACGGTTCTGCCTGGAGCTCGACCGAATTTTGGCCAAGCTCGACCGTCTGGAGCAGGAGCAAGCTTGAAACAAGCCGTCCAGGTCACGATTCTCGGCCAGCCGTGTACCATTCGGAGTGAAGCCCCACCCGAGCAAGTGCGCCGAGTGGCCTCCTTCGTCAACGAACAGGTGGCCGAGGTGGCCGCTTCCAGTCGGACGGTGGATACTTTGAATGTGGCCATCCTTACCTTGATGAAGCTGGGCAGTACCCTGTTGCATCTTCAGGAAGGAAGCCGGGAAGCCGATTTGGCGGCAAATCGACTGCAACAAATGGTGCTGCGGCTGGAACAGGCGCTTCCGGAGCTGCCGAAGGAAGCCGGTGCGCAGTCACCCCGCTGACCCAGAAGTCGGCAACCGATCTCTGTCCAGAGATTTTTAGATAGATTGGCAAGGTTAATGCGCCGCTGGTTAGTGCAGGCGTTTTTGGGTTCGATGCAGACGGCCGCCCCCGCACCTCTCCCCCTGCCGGAATTCCGGTCGAACTGGGGTGGCTTGCCGGCAACCCCCTGCCGATGGCACCGTAAGATTGGCGTCCATCAGCAGCCATATCCTGTTCGGACTTGAGTGATACACCGGCGTCAGTACCCCCTGCCCATCTAATCCTCTCTGATGGAGATCACCGCTCCTAATCGGGATCTCTGCCATGCCTAAGACATCCATCCGCTCCGAGATGCTTGCCCGCCGCAAGCAGTTGGCTATTGGCAGCTGTCTGGTCTGGAGTTTGCGCATCCAGGAGTCGCTCGTTCGCCTCCCCGAATTTCTGTCCGCCCACCGCCTTGCCCTGTACAGCCCCGTCCGCAACGAGGTATTTACGGAAGAGATTTTCCGGGCGGCCCGGCAAATGGGGAAAAGTGTCGCGTTCCCGCGGGTGCGCAGCGAGGGGATCGAATTTGTCGAAGTCACCGACCGCCAGGTTATGGTCCCCGGCACTTTTGGTATTCTCGAGCCGCAAAGTGGCCCCCCGGTACCGGTGCAGGAGATCGATCTGATCGCGGTCCCGGGTGTCGCTTTTGACCTGAAGGGGCATCGCCTCGGCTTTGGCAAAGGATTTTACGACCGGCTGCTGTCGGCGCCAGGGCGGCGCTGCACTCTGGCCGGGCTCTGTTTCGAACAGCAACTGGTAGCGGCCCTTCCGGCCGAGGACCACGACATCCGGATGGATCTGCTGCTGACCGAAGAGCGCACCCTTCGGTTCGATGGCGCATCGTCCCAAGCAGTTCAAGAGAATTACTCGTATGGAGGAGGACTCGGACTTTGAGCATAGAAATTGTTTTCATTATCCTGCTGGCCCTAGCCTTGGCTGCCGGCACATTTCTCGGCATGCTGCTGCGGCGAAAGCTCGCCGAGACGCGCCTTGCCGATGCCGAAAAAATGGCGGGTCTGACGGTCGAGGAAGCCAGGAAAGAAGCCGACACCATCCGCAAGGAAGCCATTATCGAGGCCAAGGATGCGGTTCTCGAGGCCAAGGCCGAATGGGAGAGGGAATCGCGGGAGTTGCGCCGGGAGATCCAGTCCCAGGAGAAGCGGCTGCTGCAGAAAGAGGAAAATCTCGACCGCAAGGCGGCCCAGGTCGACACCAAGGAAGAGGAGGTCGGGCGTCTCGAAAAACAGCTGCAGCAAAAAGACGAGCAGCTGCGCAGCCGGGAGAAGGAGATCGAGGAGCTGATCGCCCAGCAATCCTTTCGCCTCGAACAGATCTCCGGCATGACGTCCGAGCAGGCCAAAGACCATCTGCTGGAGCTGATGCTCAGCGAGGCCCGGCACGATGCGGCCAAGTGGATCAAACAGATCGAGGAAGAGGCGCGCGAGAGCGCCGACAAGAAGTCCAAGGAAATCATCGCCCTGGCCATCCAGCGCTACGCCGGTGACTACGTCGCGGAAAAGACCGTCAGCGTGGTGCCGCTCCCCAGCGACGAGATGAAGGGGCGCATCATCGGCCGCGAGGGGCGCAACATCCGGGCGATCGAGGCAGCTACCGGCATCGATCTGATCATCGATGACACCCCGGAGGCGGTAATCATCTCCGGCTTCAACCCGGTACGCCGGGAAGTGGCCCGGATCGCCCTCGAGCGACTGATCGTCGACGGCCGCATCCATCCGGCACGCATCGAAGAGGTGGTGAAAAAAGCCGAAGAGGATGTCGACCGATCGATTCGGGAAGCCGGCGAACAGGCGACCTTCGATGTCGGGGTCCATGGTATTCACCCCGAGATCATCAAGCTGATCGGTCGGCTCAAGTACCGCACCTCCTACGGGCAGAACGTGCTGCAGCACTCCCTGGAGGTCGCCTTCCTGTGCGGCATCATGGCGGCCGAGCTGGGGCTGAACGTCAAGCAGGCCAAGCGCGCCGGCCTGCTGCACGACATCGGCAAGGCGGTCGACCACGAGGTGGAAGGCTCGCATGCGGTGATCGGGGCCGATCTTGCCCGTAAATACGGCGAATCGCCAAAAATTGTCCATGCCCTGGCGGCCCACCACGAAGACGAAAAACCGGAGAGCATCCTGGCGGTACTGGTGCAGGCCGCCGACGCGCTGTCCGGCGCCCGCCCCGGGGCCCGCCGGGAGATGCTGGAGACCTACGTAAAGCGTCTGGCCGACCTGGAGCGGATCGGTACCTCCTTTACCGGCGTCAGCAGCTGTTTCGCGATCCAGGCCGGGCGGGAAGTGCGGGTGATGGTCGCCAGTGAGGACGTCTCCGACGCCCAGTCGTTCGTCCTGGCCAGAGAGATCGCCAAGAAGATCGAAGATGAAATGACCTACCCGGGGCAGATCAAAGTGAACGTCATCCGCGAAACCCGGGCGATCGAATACGCCCGCTGAGGCAGGGCAGGCGAGAGGCTAGAGGAGTCCCCTGCCTCTCGCCCCTAAGCCGCTAGCCTATACCAATACCAACGGAGCCATCCTTGAACATACTTTTTATCGGCGACATTGTCGGTCGCGTCGGCCGCCAGGCCCTGGCCGCACGCCTCGACCGGCTGGTCGATCGGCACCAGGTCGACCTGGTGGTGGTTAACGGCGAGAATGCCGCCGCCGGCTTCGGCTTGACCGTCGACACCGCCCGCGAGATTTTCAATCTGGGGGTGCATGTCATCACCACCGGCAATCACGTTTGGGACAAAAAGGAAATTTTCGACTATCTGGATGCCGAGTCCCGGCTGCTGCGGCCGGCCAACTACCCCCCGGGGCTGCCGGGGCGGGGGAGCGGTATCTTTACCACCAGTGCCGGCCTCGAAGTCGGGGTGATCAACCTGGAGGGGCGGGCCTTCATGAGTAATCTGGAGTGCCCCTTTCGCCATGCCGACCGTCTGGTGGAAGAGCTGCGCCGCCGTACCCCGATCATCCTGGTCGACTTCCATGCCGAGGCGACCAGCGAAAAGACCGCCTTCGGCCACTACCTCGACGGCCGGGTTTCGGCCGTGGTGGGGACCCATACTCATGTCCAGACCGCCGATGAGCGTCTGTTGCCGGGCGGGACCGCCTACCTGACCGATGCCGGCATGACCGGCAGCCGCGACTCGGTTATCGGCATTCGCAAGGAGCTGGCCATCGAGCGCTTTCTTACCCAACTGCCGGTCCGTTTCGAAGTCGCCAAAAAGGAGCCGGTGCTCTGCGGCGTGTTGTTCACCATCGACGAAGCCTCGGGGCGGGCCACTGGAGTCGAGCGGATTCTGGAACTGCTCGAATTCTGATAACCGACGGCTGCCTGGAGCGGCCGCTGACGAGGGGATGCAATGGTATCGGTGCAGGAACAGATGGCAGTGATCCGCCGCGGGGCGGTGGAGATCCTGGTTGAAGCGGAGCTGGAAGAGAAGCTGCAAGCGGCGGCCCGTACCGGTAAGCCGTTGAAAATCAAGGCTGGTTTCGACCCGACGGCCCCCGACCTTCACCTCGGGCACACCGTGCTGATCCAGAAGCTCAAGCAGTTTCAGGAACTCGGGCATGAGGTTATTTTCCTCATCGGTGACTTCACCGGCATGATCGGCGATCCCACCGGCAAAAGCGAGACCCGCAAACCGCTGACCCGCGAGCAGGTACTGCAGAACGCCGAGACCTACAAGGAGCAGGTGTTCAAGATCCTCGACCCGGCGCGCACCCGGGTGGTCTTCAACTCCGAGTGGCTGGGGCCGATGAATGCGGCGGGGCTGATCCAGTTGGCGGCGCGCTATACGGTGGCCCGCATGCTCGAGCGCGACGACTTCCACAAGCGCTTCACCTCCCAGCAGCCGATCGCCATCCACGAGTTTCTCTACCCACTGATTCAGGGGTACGACTCCGTCGCCTTGCAGTCGGATGTCGAACTCGGTGGTACCGACCAGAAGTTCAACCTGCTGGTCGGCCGCGAGCTGCAACGGCAGGAGGGACAGCGCCCCCAGACCGTCCTGACCACGCCACTGCTGGAAGGGCTCGACGGGGTGAACAAAATGAGCAAATCCCTCGGCAACTACATCGGGATCACCGAACCGGCCAAAGAGATCTACGGCAAGGTGATGAGCATTTCCGACACCCTGATGCTTCGCTATTATGAGCTCCTCTCCGATATCGATCTGGTTGGTCTGCGGCGGGTGCAAGACGGGGTCGAGGGGGATGCCGGCGGTGCCCATCCGATGGAGAGCAAAAAAGCGCTGGCCCGCGAGCTGGTCGGCCGCTTTCATGGGCCTGGGGCCGCCCGCCAGGCGGAGGAGGAGTTTGTTCTTCAGTTTCGGCAGAAGGAGATCCCCGACGACATCCCCCTGATTGAGTTCAGCGCCGGGCAACCGGTATGGATCTGTCGCCTGCTGGCCGAGACCGGTCTGGTCGCCTCCAACGGCGAGGCCAGGCGACTCATTCAGCAAGGTGGGGTCAAGCTCGATGGCGAAAAAGTCACCGATCCGGATCTCGAAGTGGCCATCTCGGCGGCGGTGGTATTGCAGGCCGGAAAGCGGCGGTTCGCGCGGATCATTTTTAAACAGAACTAATCAATTTTTGGGTTGACGGCTTCAGTCTTTTGCCCTATATTCCAGCTTCCTCGCCGGGGAGAGATCCCCGGCGAAGTTTTGCGGAAAAACCGGTCTTTGAAAACTAAATAGCAGACGCTAGAGATGGTTTACGAGCAACAAAGTAAACAAACAGAATCAACATATTCAGTTATACAACTGGAGAGTTTGATCCTGGCTCAGAACGAACGCTGGCGGCGTGCCTA
>JACZKF010000389.1 GCA_014860175.1 Desulfuromonadales bacterium
GCGGCGCTGGCCGCCGTCCGCAGCATGGTGCAGACGGCCGAGGCGGCGCTGCGCCGGGCCGAAGTGGCCGTCGACTACACCCGCCTGCGGGCCCCCTTCGATGCCGTGGTCCTGACCAAGAATGCCGATGTCGGCGATATCGTCACCCCCATCGGCGCCGCCGCCGAAGCCAGGGCGGCGGTGGTGACCGTCGCCGATCTCGAATCGCTGCAGGTGGAGGCCGATGTCTCCGAATCGAACCTGGCCCAGGTGCGGGTGGGACAGCCGACGGAGATCGAACTCGACGCCCTGCCGGAGAGCCGCTTCGCCGGCGAGGTCCATATGATTGTGCCGACCGCCGACCGCAGCAAGGCGACGGTGATGGTCAAGGTGCGCTTTCTCGAACGCGACCCGCGGGTGCTGCCGGAAATGAGCGCCCGGGTCGCCTTTCTCCAGCGGCCGCTGGGGAGCGATGAACGCCACCCCCGCCTGGCGCTGCCGCAGGCGGCGCTGATCGAGCGCCGGGGGGAGACGGTGGTCTTTCGAGTCAGCGGCCAGCAGGCTGCCGCCGTGCCGGTGACCACCGGCATCGTCCTGGGAGATTTGGTGGAGGTCTCCGGCGTGCAGGCCGACGACCGGGTCGTCCTGCGCCCCCCCTCCTCCCTCCAGGACGGCGACCGGGTCAAGACCGCTCTCCCCTGAAAGGATGGGTGACACCCGCCGCTATGGCCGAGCCGATCATCCAGATCCGCAACCTGAACAAGAGCTACCGCCGCGGCAGCCAGGCGGTGCCGGTCCTGTTGGAGCTCTCCCTCGATGTCCCGGCCGGCGAATTTCTCGCCCTGATGGGCCCCTCGGGCTCCGGCAAAAGCACCCTGCTCAACCTCATCGCCGGCATCGACCGGGCCGACGGCGGCAGCCTGCGAGTCGCCGGGGTCGACCTGGCCACCCTCTCAGAAGGGGAGCTGGCCGCCTGGCGGGCCGCCAACATCGGCTTCGTCTTCCAGTTTTACAACCTGCTGCCGGTCCTCACCGCCTTCGAGAACGTGGAGCTGCCGCTCCTGCTGACCCGCCTCTCCCGGCGCCAGCGCCATGAGCATGTGGCGGCGGCCCTGCGCCTGGTCGGCCTGACCGAGCGCGCCTCCCACTACCCGGGGGAACTCTCCGGCGGCCAACAGCAGCGGGTGGCCATCGCCCGGGCGATGATCACCGACCCGACCCTCCTGGTGGCCGACGAACCGACCGGCGACCTCGACCGGGAGTCGGCGGCCGAGGTCCTGTCGCTGATGGATCGCCTCAACCGCGATTTCGGCAAGACCATCATCATGGTCACCCACGACCCGCGAGCGGCGGAAAAGGCCCATCTCATCCGCTACCTGGACAAGGGGGAGCTCGGCCATGCTCCTGTTTAAGATGGTCCTGCGCAACACCCTGCGGCATCGGCTGCGCACCTTGCTGACCATCGCCGGGGTGGCGGTGGCGATCCTCGCTTTCGGCCTGCTGCGGACCCTGGTCGGCATCTGGTACCTGGGGGTCGAATCGTCCTCGGCCACCCGCCTGGTCACCCGCAATGCCATCTCCCTGATCTTCCCCCTCCCCCTCTCCTATGCCGAACGCATCCGCCAGGTGCCGGGGGTCGATACCGTCTCCTGGGGGAACTGGTTCGGCGGCATCTACGTCGACCGCAAGAACCTCTTCGCCAACTTCGCCGTCGAGGCCGAAAGCTACCTCGAACTCTATCCCGAGTTCCAGCTGGAACCAGCTCAGCGCAGCGCCTTTCTGCGCGACCGGCGCGGGGCGGTGGCCGGCGAGAATCTGGCCGAGCGCTTCGGCTGGCAGATCGGCGACCGGATCCCGCTGCAAGGGACGATCTATCCGGGGGAGTGGAGTTTTGTCCTGCGCGGCATCTACCAGGGGGCGCGGCCGACCACCGACCGCAGCCAGTTCTTCTTCCACTGGGACTACCTCAACGAAAGCCTGCGCCAGACCGTTCCCCGCCGGGCCGACCAGATCGGCTTTTTCCTGGTCGGCGTCGACGCCCCGGAGCAGGCAGCGACGGTGGCGACGGCCATCGACCGGCTGTTCGCCAACTCCCTGGCGGAGACGCTGACCGAGACCGAGAAAGCCTTCCAGCTCGGCTTCGTCGCCATGACCGAGGCGATCGTCATCGCCATCCGCCTCGTCTCCTATGTGGTGATCCTGATCATCTTGGTGGTGGCGGCCAACACCATGGCGATGACCGCCCGGGAGCGCTCCCGCGAGTACGCCACCCTCAAGACCCTCGGTTTCGGCCCCGGCCACATCGCCGCCACCGTCTTCGGCGAGTCGCTGCTGATCTCCCTGGCCGGCGGCCTGCTCGGCGTTCTGCTCACCTTCCCGGTCGCCGCCGGCATCGGCGAGGCGCTCAAAAACTTCTTCCCCCTCTTCCGGGTCGAAATGGAGACGGTCTGGCTGCAGCTGGCGGCGGCCGCCGCCGTCGGCGCCGCGGCCGGCATCTTTCCGGCCTGGCGCGGGAGCACGGTCGGGATCGCCGAGGGGTTGCGGAGGATAGGATAAGATGCCGATCCCCCTCTTCTACAGCCTGCGCAACCTGCGCAGCCGGCGCCTGACCACCGCCCTGA
>JACZKF010000040.1 GCA_014860175.1 Desulfuromonadales bacterium
GTGCCGGAGGAGGCCTGCGAGGCGGAGGAAGCCGAGCGGCAGCTGCTGCGATTCTTCGCCTGCGCCTCCCTGGAGCCTTTCGGCTGTTCCCGGCTGCCGGCGGCGGTGGCCGCCGCCGGGGCCATCCTCCACTACCTGGAGGAGACCCAGAAAGGGAGCCTGGGGCACATCCGTTCCCTGCAAACCTATCACGCTCACGATTTTATGGTCCTGGACGAGGCGACCCGGCGCAATCTGGAGCTGACGGCGACCCTTCTGGATGGCGGCAAGCGCGGCTCCCTGCTGGGGGTCCTCGACCGGACGGTAACCGCCATGGGGGGGCGCCGCCTGCGGCAATGGATTCACCAGCCGCTGCTGCAGATCGAGCCGATCCGGGCCCGGCACCAGGCGGTCGCTGAGCTGGTCGAGCAGGGGCTGCGGCGGGCCGATCTGTGCTCGGCCCTCGATGGGGTCTATGATCTGGAGCGGCTGACCGGCAAGATCTCCATGGCCAGCTCCAACGCCAAAGACCTGGTTGCCTTGCGCCTCTCCCTGGAGCGGCTGCCGGCGATCCTGGAGGCGCTGGCCCCTCTGGAAGCCCCGCTGCTGCAGCAACTGCGAGGGGCCATCGATCCGCTGCCGGATGTCGTCGCTCTGGTTCTGACCGCCATCGTCGATGACCCGCCGTTCGTCCTGCGCGAGGGGGGGCTGATCCGCGACGGCTTCCATCCCGAGCTCGATGAACTGCGGGGGATCAGCCGCGAGGGGAAAGGGTGGATCGCGCGCCTCGAGCGCGATGAGCGTGAACGGACCGGCATCGGCAGCCTCAAGGTCCGCTTCAACCGCGTCTTCGGCTACTACATCGAGATCACCCGCAGCCAGCTGGAGCGGGTCCCGGACGATTTCCAGCGCAAACAGACGCTGGCCAACGCCGAGCGCTACATCACCCCGGCCTTGAAAGAGTACGAAGAGAAGGTGCTGGGGGCCGAGGACCGGATCGTCGAGCTCGAATACGACCTGTTCCAGCAGGTAAGACAGCAGGTGGCGCAGCAGGCGGCGCGCATCCAGACGTCCGCCGACGCCCTGGCCGCCCTCGACGTTCTCCTCTCCCTGGCCGATTTGGCCCACGAATGTCATTACGTGGTGCCGAAGATGGACAACAGCGGCGATCTGGTGATCCAGGAGGGGCGCCACCCGGTGATCGAAGCGATGAACCTGGGAGAGCCTTTCGTCCCCAACGACGTGGAGCTCGATCTGCGGGAGAACCAGCTGCTGGTCATCACCGGGCCGAACATGGCCGGCAAGTCGACCTTCATGCGCCAGGTGGCGCTGATCGTCCTGATGGCGCAGATGGGGAGCCTGGTGCCGGCGCGCGCCGCCCGATTGGGGGTGGTCGACCGCATCTTCACCCGGGTCGGCGCCAGCGACAACCTGGCCCGCGGGCAGTCGACCTTCATGGTGGAGATGACCGAGACGGCCCATATCCTGCGCCATGCCTCGCCCCGCAGCCTGATCGTTCTCGACGAGATCGGCCGCGGCACTTCCACTTTCGATGGCATCAGCATCGCCTGGGCGGTGGCCGAATACCTGCACGACCACCCGGCGGTAGCGGCCAAAACTCTCTTTGCCACCCACTACCATGAGTTGACCGACCTGGCGCTGACCCGCGAGCGGGTGAAGAACTGCAACATTGCGGTCAAGGAGTGGAACGAGCGGATCATCTTCCTGCGCAAGATCGTCAAGGGGGGGGCGAGCCACTCCTACGGCATCCAGGTGGCCCGCCTGGCGGGGCTCCCGCAGGAGGTGATCGAGCGGGCACGGGAGGTGCTGCGCAATCTGGAATCGGGGGAGTTCGAAAAGGAGGGGGAACCTCGCCTGGCCCGCAGCCGCAAACAGCGCCGCCCGCCGTCCCCTCAGCTCTCCCTGTTCGACGGCGGTGGTGATCCGCTCAGGGAGCGATTGCGGCAGATCGAAGTCAACCGCCTCACCCCCTTGGAAGCCATGAACCTGTTGCATGAACTGACGATGATGGTGCGGACATGAAAGTTATGGCGAAGCCGATATTCCTCCTTCTTTTGCTGGTGCTGCTGCTGCCGGCGGCAGCGTTGGCCGACGGTGAAAAAGAGTACCGCGCGGCCATGGAGTCTTATCGCAAGCTCAACGAGTCGTCGCGGGACCGCCAATTCCGGGATCACTGGGACCGGCTGATCGGTCGCTTTTTGCTGGTGCAGAAAAAGAACCCACAGCACCGCCGGGCGGCGGCCGCCCTTTACCAGGCCGGCAATGCCGCCCGGGACCTCTACGCCATCTCCCGCCGGCCGCAGGATGCCACCCGGGCGGTCGAGCTGTTCCAGTCGGTGGCCGACAAATACCCGGACAGTTCCCTGGCCGACGACTCCCTGCTGTTTGCCGCCCAGCTCTACGAAGGGCCGCTGGTCGATCGGCAGCAGGCTTACCTGCACTACCAGAGCATCGTCGACCGCTTTCCGCACGGAGACATGGCCCCGGC
>JACZKF010000390.1 GCA_014860175.1 Desulfuromonadales bacterium
GTCTTGGGCTGGGGATTATCGATGAACAGCACCGCTTCGGGGTGCGCCAGCGCGGCGTTTTGCGCAAGAAAGGGGACAACCCGCACATCCTGGTGATGACCGCCACCCCCATCCCCCGCACCCTGTCGCTGACCCTCTACGGCGATCTGGCCCTATCGGTGATCGACGAAATGCCGCCGGGCCGCACCCCGGTGGCGACTCGAGTCGTCCCGGAGCGCGGCCGCGAGCGGGCCTACCAGGCGATCCGCCGGGAACTGGCGGCCGGCCATCAGGCCTATATCGTCTATCCCTTAGTAGAAGAGTCGGAAAAAAGCGACCTGCAGGCCGCCACCGAGGGGGCGGCTCTGCTGCAGAGCCAGGTCTTCCCCGAGCAGCGGGTAGGGTTGCTGCACGGACGACTGAAGCCGGAGGAGAAGGAAGCGGTCATGGGCGCCTTCAAGGCCCGCCAGCTCGATATCCTGGTCACCACCACGGTGATCGAGGTCGGGATCGACATCCCGAACGCCACGGTGATGATGGTTGAACACGCCGAACGCTTCGGCCTGGCGCAGCTGCACCAGTTGCGCGGCCGGGTAGGGCGAGGAGAGGCGAAAAGTTACTGCCTGTTGGTGCGCTCCGAGCGCTGCAGCGAGGAGGGGGGGCGACGGCTGCAGGTGATGGAGCAGACCACCGACGGGTTCCGGATCGCCGAGGCCGACCTGGAGATCCGCGGTCCGGGCGAATTTCTCGGCACCCGGCAATCCGGACTTCCCGATTTCCGGGTGGCCAACCTGCTGCGCGACGGGCGGCTTCTCGAGCAGGCCCGCGAGGACGCCTTTCAACTGGCCGGAGAGGCCGGTTTCCTCACTTCTCCCGAGCACTTGGAGCTGCGCCAGGCTCTCCTCGACCGCTGGGGAAGCCGGCTGGAATTGGCGAGTATAGGGTGAGGAGGGTTTTCTGTGCTAGAATTGACGACAAGAAAACTCTTTAAATGAAAGGGACACGCCATGAACGAAGTTTATGAATGCGGCACTTGCGGGGTGGTCGGTAAGAGCAGTCAGGAGCTGTGTCAACCGCTGGCGGTGCAGGCCAAGGACGATTACTGCGGGTCGGCGGGAGAGACCGCGGAGATGTGCATGACCATGATCAAGACCCTCCCTTACGAATGTGACAGCTGCGGCCGGCCGGCCGAAGAGGCTGAACTGCTCTGCAAGCCGATCGCCACCAAATAGAAAAAGCTTCCTGGGAACCGGGGCCGTCCGCATGCGAACGGCCCCGGATTCCGTTTGAAATTACTGTGAATCCTGCGTCGGCAGATGGCTGGCGGGGTCGCGCAGGTGGTCCCGGGACTTGAGCTGATCCGGGTCGGAGTCGTGGAGTTGTTGCCGGTCACCGAAGCCCCCTCCTGTTCCCATCCTCGACCCTTTCTCCTCCGGTTTTTGCAGCTGGCGCTGTTCACGCACCCGTTCCCCTCCCAGGCCATTCCCCTGGGCACGATTGCCGATTCCCGACTCCTGCCGGGATCCGCCGGCCCCTCCGTTGCCGCCGCCGTTGCGGGCTTCGGCCGGCGATGCCAGAGGGGTGGCGAGCAGGGCGGCCAGGATCAGGCAAAACAGACTGTTCCGACGCATAAAAGATTCCTCCTTCAGGGTTGAATGTGACCTTCTAATTCTTAAGACGGGCTGGCAGGGGGAGAGGTTTACCAAGAGAACTTTTTCTCCGCTCTTGACAGGCAGAGGACAACGTCGCAAGATCACGCGAGCGTTGTACGAGAGGGGTGAGATTCGGCAGTGTTTCGGCCAGAGTTCGATTTCAGCCAATGCAAACTGTGCGGCCAGGCGACCGCCGCGCCTCGGTTCCACCTTCACAGCACCACCGTATACGTCTGTTCGGTCTGTGATTTCCACGCTATCAATTACCTTGACCAGGTACCTCGAGGGGAAGGGGATGCCCCGCCGGGGGTCGACAGCAAGGCCCGCGCCTACATCGAAGAACGGCTCGGTGAAGCCGATCGCTGGCTGCCAGCGCGCCTGCAGCTGCTTCGCCGCCATTGCCAGCTCCCGGCGCCGAGGGTTCTCGACGTCGGCGCCGGGGTCGGCCAGTTTCTCTCTCTGCTTGCCAGTCAAGGGGCAAGCATTTTCGGCATCGAACCGAGCCGGGTACGGCGCGAGTTCGCCCGTCTGCACTTCGGCCTCGACCTGAGTGGCACCCTGATCGAGCACCCCCAGTGGCAACAACACCATGCCGGTTTCTTCGATCTGATCACCCTCTGGGATGTCATCGAACACGTCAACTTCCCGGTGGCCACTCTGGAAGCCGCTTACGGCCTCCTCAAACCCGGCGGCCTGCTGTTCATCGACACCCCCTCCCGTGATGCGGCTTCCTACCGGCTCAGCGAAGCGCTGTACCGTCTCACCCGGGGGGAGGTCCCCTTATACCTGGAGCAGGTCTACTCGCCGACCCTCTTCGGTCACAAACAGATCTTCCGCCCCCGGCATCTGGTACGCCTGGTCACCCAGGCCGGCCTGGAGGTGGTCGAGCTGCGTCATCGCTACCCATCACAATCGTTCTTTTCCCCGGGACAGCGGGTCGTTCTGGTGGCGAGAAAAGCGGCCGGGCCACCACCGAGTTAGCGCTCCCTTATGGGGAGGCAACCGTCCTTCGCCCCAAAGCGGTTTTATCACTCCCGAGGGGGCGGATTGTGTTGACAAGAGTCGTCCAACTCACCGAAACTTGCGGCAATCCCAACCAGCATTAAAAGAGCGCAGCTCCGCCGCCTCCCGGAGAAATTCCGATGGTGATGCGGAGCTGGCGGCTCCCCACCAGGAGATTTCGATGCACAAGGTAAGCGGCGCGATAGCGCTGATGACCATCTTTTCCACCCTTCTCGCCCTTGGCGGCTGTGACCGGGGAGGGGGGGAGGCAGTCCGCACCGCGGCGCCGGCGATTCCGGTGATTCTGGGGGAAGTGACGATACGGCCGGTGGAGTTGGTCCTGGAGCAGGTCGGCACCTTGGCCGCCAGCCAGGAGGTGACCCTGCGCAGCGAAACCGAAGGGCGGGTGGTCGGCATCGACTTCCAGGAAGGTCGCCCGGTTGCCCGGGGTGCGGTTCTGGTGCGCCTGGACAACGAGAAAGTGCAGGCCAGCATCGGCAACCTGCAGGCTCAGGTGGAAGAGCTCAATGCCCGGCTGCAATTCCGCCAGCGGGCCATGGAGCGCAACCGTCCGCTGCTGGCGCAGGAGCTGATCTCCCCCCTGGAGTTCGACAATTTTGAAACCGCCATCGTCGAGGTGCAGGCCCAGATCGCTGCCGCCCGTGCCAAGCTCGCCCTCGAGAAGGTGCGCCTGAGCGATACGGTGCTGCGCGCCCCCTTCGACGGGGTGACCGGCGTTCGCACCCTTTCCATCGGCGATTATCTACGCATCGGCGACCCGGTGGTGATGGTGATCGATCTCGATCCGCTGGAGATCACCTTCCAGGTGCCAGAGAGGCTCAAACCCAAGATCTCCCTCGACCAGGCAGTCAACCTGCGGGTCTCTCCTTATCCGGAGCGCGAGTTCGTCGGCCGCATCACCTTTATTGCCCCGCAGGTCGAGATCGCTACCCGCACCTTCCAGGTCAAGGCGCAGGTGGACAACCGGGAGCGGCTACTCAAACCCGGGATGTTTGCCCGGGTGACGGTGGTCACCGAAACCTTTCCCGAGGCGGTGACCGTCCCCTGGGAGAGCGTTATCCAGACCGAACGGGAGACCTATCTCTATACGGTGGAGGCCGGCGTCGCCCGCAAGGTGCCGGTGCGTCTCGGCCAGGTGACCGCCGACTGGGCGCAGCTCTTCGACAGCGCGCTGGCCCCGGGGGCACCGGTCATTCTCGAAGGGAAGTTCGCCGCCAGCGACGGCATCAAGGTCGCGCCGAAAACCGCGGCCGCGCCCCAGGCGAGGGAGTAGCGGATGTTTCTTTCCGATATCTCCATCAAGCGCCCGGTCACCGCCACCATGCTGGTGATGTCGCTGGTCATCTTCGGCGTGCTCAGCTTCTCGCGGCTGGGAGTTTCCCTCTACCCGGACATTGACGAGCCGGTGGTGACGGTGACCACGGTGTGGCAGAACGCCAGACCGGAGGAGGTCGACAACGAAATCACCGACATCCTCGAAGACGCCATCAGCGGCGTCAGCGGCGTCAAGCACATCGTCTCCCAGAGCATGGAGGGGCGTTCGCGCATCGCCATCGAATTCGAGCTGAGCAAGGATATCGATGTCGCCGCCCAGGAAGTGCGCGACAAGGTTTCGGCCCGGCTGCGGCGACTGCCGGCGGATGCCGACGTACCGATCATCGACAAGCTCGACGTCAACGCCCAGCCGATCATGTGGCTGGCGGTCACCGGTCAGCGGGCCATCGAGGAGTTGACCCGCATCGCCGAGGTCCAGATCCGCCCGGTGCTGCAGAAGATCGAGGGGGTCGGCGAAGTGAGCGTCGGCGGCGGTCGGGAGAAGCAGATCCAGATCCGGCTGTTTCGCGAACGGCTGGCCGCCTACCGCCTCGGGGTCGACGAGGTGATCGCCGCCATCCAGCGCCAGCACCTGGAGATCCCCGGCGGCAAGATCGACTCGCGGGAGAAGGAATTCCTCATCCGCACCGTCGGCCAGTTCGAGACCGCCGAGGCCTTCAACGAGCTGATCGTCACCCACCGCGACGGGGTGCCGATTCGCCTCGGGCTCCTCGGCTATGCCGAGGCCGGCCGGGATGAGGCGCGGCCCGCCGGCCGCTTCACACAAAGCGAGGGGAGCTATCAGACCGCCGCTTTGCGGGTGACCCCGCGCTCGGGGGCGAACGAGGTGGCCATCGCCCAGGGGGTGAAAAAGGCGCTGCCGGTGATCCGGCTGATGCTCCCCGAAGGGGTGCAGATTCATATCGCCACCGACACCACCCGTTTCATTGAACAATCGATCCGGGAGATCCAGTGGCAACTGGTCCTCGGTGGTTTCGCCGCCGCCCTGGTGATCCTCCTCTTTCTGCAAAATATCCGCACCACCCTGATCAGCGCGGTGGCGATCCCCACTTCGATTATCGCCACTTTCGCCTGCGTTCAGACCTTCGGTTTCACCCTAAACAACATGACCATGCTCGGAATGGTGATGGCGGTCGGCCTGGTGATCGACGACGCCATCGTCATGGTCGAGAATATCTTCCGCCACCGCTCCCTCGGCAAGGGGGCGATGCAGGCGGCTTTTGCCGGCTCGGCGGAGATCGCCTTCGCCATCATCTCGACCTCCCTGGCGCTGGCCGGGGTCTTTTTGCCGGTCGCCTTCATGGGGGGGATGGTCGGCCGTTACTTTTTCGAGTTCGCCGTCACCGTTGCCTTCGCCGTTGCCTGCTCCAGTTTCGTCGCCTTGACCGTGATCCCGATGCTCTGCTCGCGCTTTCTTAATCTCGGATCTCCCAACCTCGGAGTTTTCCGGGTGTTCGATCGGGGCATGTCCTGGGGTTCGGCCGTGTATCGAACCTGGATGCACCGGTTCCTGTGCCATCGACTGCTGGTGGTCGGCCTCGCCTTGGCGGCCCTGATCGGCGGCGGCTGGATGTTCGCCCTGCTCGGCCAGGAGTTTATTACCGAGGAGGACCAGAGCCGCTTCATGGTCAGGCTGCAGACCCCGCTCTCCTATTCGGCGGAGAAGACCGACGAAGTGCTGCGGCGGGTGGAGACGAAGCTGCGGGAGGTGCCGGAAGTCAGCCACTTCTTCGCCTTTACCGGCTGGGGGGGGGCCAACCGGGCCAGCGCCTTCGTCACCCTCGTCCCCCGCAATGAACGCAGTCGTAGCCAGAAAGAGATCCAGAGCGAACTCCGCCAATTCCTGCGGCAACTGCCGGATGTGCGAGGCAACGCCACGGCCATCTCTCCTTTGGGGGGCGGCCAGCGCAACGAAGCCATCCAGCTGGTCCTGCAAGGGCCGGACATCGCGGTCCTCGATAATTTGTCGCGGGAACTGATGGCCGGGCTGGAGGCCGACCCCAGCTATTCGGGCGTGACCCGGGACCTGGAGATCGGCAAGCCGGAAGTGCGGGTGCGCATCGACCGGGAAAAGGCGGCCGAGGCGGGGATTAGCGTCCAAGATATCGCCACCGCCGTCGGCGCTCTGGTCGGCGGGGTCGAGGTCGCCACCTTCCGCGAAGGGGGGAAGAGCTATGATGTCCGCCTGCGGCTGCAGGCCGAACAGCGCCAGCTCCCCGGCGATGTGCAGCGCCTCTACCTGCGAAGCGGCAGCGGCGAGCTTCTTGACCTGAGTGGTTTCGTCACTCTGGAGGAGGGGGTTGGACCGAGCGTCATCAACCGCCTCGACCGCCAGCGTTCGGCCACTATCTACGCCAACCTGGAAGGGGGGAAACTCCTCGGGACGGCGATGCCGGAGGTGCGGGCCATGGCCTCCTCGCTGCTGCCGGAAGGGTATGCCACCAAATTCGCCGGGCAGGCGGAGACCTTTGGCGAGACCGGCCGCTATGTCCTGTTTGCCTTTTTACTGGCGACCCTCCTGACCTATATGGTCCTGGCCGCCCAGTTTGAGAGCTTTTCCCAACCCTTTGCCATCATGATGGGGCTTCCTCTCTCGTTTATCGGCGCCTTCGGTCTGCTGCTCCTCCTCGGCAACACTCTGAACCTGTTCTCGATGATCGGCCTGGTGCTGCTGATCGGCCTGGCAACCAAGAACGGCATTTTGCTCATCGACTACACCAACCAGCTGCGCCAGCGCGGGCTGCCGCTCAACGAGGCGCTGGTGGAAGCCGGCGCTACCCGCCTGCGGCCGATTCTGATGACCGCCATCTCCACCGTCGCCGGGGTGCTGCCGGTGGCGCTGGGGCTGGGGGAGGGGAGCGAAAGCCGCCAGCCGATGGCGGTGGCCATCGCCGGCGGCATGCTCTCCTCCACCTTTCTCACCCTGGCGGTGACCCCGGTCATCTACTCCTACCTCGACCAGTTCAGCCGCTGGCACCTGTTTACCCGGGTGAAGGGGTGGTTGATGGCCAGGGACGAAGAGCGAAGCGAAACCAAAGGGGCGGGAGCGCCATGAAAAACAACTCTCGCCCCGTCTACTCCTCCGAACAGGGGCGGCTTTGTCCCGCCTGCGGCCAGATCAAAAGCGCCTGCATCTGCCGACAAACTTCGTCGGCGCCCGCCGGCGACGGCATCGTCCGGATCCGGCGCGAGTCGAAGGGGAGGGGAGGCAAAACGGTGACCGTCGTCACCGGCATCCCCCTGGAGTCCGAAGCGCTCAAGGCGCTGACCGGCGAGCTCAAACGCCGCTGCGGCACCGGCGGCACGGTGAAGGACGGAGTAGTGGAAATCCAGGGGGATCACGCCGTGCTGCTGCAGGCCGAACTGCAACAGCGCGGCTACAAGGTCAAACGGGCAGGCGGGTGAGCGCGATCCGCTTTCCTGCAGGACATGAGTTGAAGTATTTTCTTAACTGCAGCATACCAACTATCCGCTTTTCAACAAATTGTTATCTTCCCTCTGGCCAGGTCGCGACAGAGCTGGCCGATGCTGGCCAACTCCTCGCCCAGGATCTCCTCGGCCCGGGGAGCGATGTGCGCCAGCGCTATTTGCGGATGCGACACTAGCTGGATGGCCGCCAGCGACGGCCGGTCGATGGGGGAACCAATCCGGCTGCCGAGAAACACATAGACCTCCTGCACCCCCTCGATCTTTTCATAGATGCTGCGGGCCGCCCGATGGGCCAGCACATTGTAGATTTTCCCCACGTGGCTCACGGGATTTTTTCCTGCCACCGCCTCGGTGCCGATGGGCCGTGCCACCGCGATCAAGCCGTTGACCCGATTGCCCCGACCGACCTGCCCGGAGTCGGCCTCCTCGGCGGAGGTTCCAAGAAGGCTCAGGTAGACCCCTCCCAGTCCTCGCCCCTTGACGTCGAGAGCGTTCAACTCGACCTCGGTTTTTTCGAAGCGGGCCAGACCATGGGAAAATTCGGTAATTTCCTTGATGATCTGCTCCTTACGGGCGAAATAGTCGGCTTCGGAGTCGATCAGCCGGGCGAGAAGAGGCATGGCCACCATCAACTCCAGGTCACTGCCGCGGCGATAGCCCATCACCTTCACGTCTTCCCCGGTTTCCGGATACGCTTCCTTGAAGGTGGTCGAATTGAGCCAGTGCTCCAGCTTCAGCACCGTCATTTCAGTGGGGCTCAACGGATAGTAGCCGACGGCGGCCGAGGTGTCGTTGGCCCCCGACACCCCGCCCGATCGAGAGAAGATATCGGTCAGTTCAGCCGAACCGGGGGCCAGAACCACCCGAAAGTCGATATCCCGTTCCGGATCGACGAACCGCAGGTTCTCCCGCAGCCAACGGCGGGCAGCGTCGACGGCGATGTCGTCGACAGGAATTTTCTTCCCTTCGGCTTCCGTTGTGGCGCGGTCACCGATGATCAACTCCATCGGCTGCAGCAGTTCACCACCGCCGAACCACTTGTTCACTCGCCCCGCCACCAGCAGCGCCTTGTCGATATTGTGGTGCAGAACAGCCCCCAGCTCTTCCAGATAGACCGCCGATAAAGCCACGCAAATAGCCTCGGCCACGGCATCGCAGATGGTATCGGGATGCCCCTTGCCTTTGCGCTCGACGATCTCCATCGGTCGCTGCGCCAGCGGCAATCCCGGCAGCTGTTCGACGATCATCCGCATTCGATCTTCCTTTCCCTAAGTCACCGCCTGTGAAGAACTTTCCCGCCCCAATCCGCACCTGTCAACCCGGTTTGAAAAGAGGGGGCAAATCAAGCAGCAGGCGGGCTATGCCAGTGAACAGGACGAGGAATTCGAGCCGGCCGAAGAACATGCCGAGCATCTCGGTCCAAAGCACGGTGGCCGGGGCATCGACGGCGGTGATGCCACAGGAGAGGCCGACGGTGCCGAGAGCACTGGCAAATTCGAACAGGCTCTGGCCCAGCGGGTATCCATGGGCGCAAAGGACCAGCGTTCCGGCCACCAACGATCCGAGATATAGAAAAAAGAAGAGGCTGATGGGGCGCAGCTGAGCGTCGGTGAGAAATCGACGCTCCTCCCCGATCCAGATGGCGGGGGACGTCACTGCCTGCCGGGGGAGGAGAAGCCGGCGCAACTCCTCGATGACCCCCAGCACCAGGGCAGCGATCCGGAACTGTTTGAGACCGCCGGCAGTCGACCCGGTGCCGCCGCCGATCACCATCAGAACAATAATCACCAGCCAGCCAAAATCAGGCCAGTGGCCATAATCCACAGTGGCGAAGCCGGTGGTGGTCAACGCCGAGGTCGCTTCGAAGACGGCGGTCCAAACCGGAGTCGGAGATGTCCCAGCGGTGACGGCGAAAAACAGCATTCCAGCAGCCAACGGCAAGGTGACGGCCAGCAGCTGCAGCTCGGCATTGCGCAGGACGGGGCGAAAATGCCCCCGCCAGAGGGCATAGGCGATCAGAAAGTTAAGATTCCCAAGCAGCATCAAAACCACCACCACCGCTTCGACCCCGCCATTTCCCCAAGCGCCGATGGAGCCTGCCCGGGTCGAAAAACCGCCGGTGGAGAGGGCTGTGAAGGCGTGGTTGACGGCATCGAACCACTCCATGCCGACCAGCCACAGGGCGCTGCCGCCGGCCAGGGCGTATCCCAGATAGATGCTGAGGACCAAACGAGCCGAGCGGCGGACCTGGGGTACCAGCTGTTCGGCTCGCCCCTCGGCTGAACTCAGTCCGGTTCCGGCCGGCCCCGCCAGAGCGCTGAGCATGAGAATGGCCAGACCGGCGCCGCCGGCAAACTGCAGGAGGCTGCGAAAAAACAGCAGCAGCGAGGAGGTGCGGGCCACATCGACGATCGAGAGGCCGGTAGTGGTCCAGCCGCTGGTCGATTCGAACAGACTCAAGGTAAGATCGAGGCCACCGGTCAGCCAAAAGGGG
>JACZKF010000391.1 GCA_014860175.1 Desulfuromonadales bacterium
GCGAACGGGTCGCCCCGGGGGCGGGCGTTGAACAGCTGGACCGGGCACCCCGTTTCAGCAATGGCCGCCGCCACCACCGCGCTCAGACTGCCGCCGATCTGCCGCAGGCCGAGACAGACGGCAGCCTGCGGGGCCACCTCCGCCTGGAATTGGCGGGCAGCCAGAACATAGGCCTCGGGGAAGAGGGCGTACCAGGCGTACCCTTCCGCCTGGGCCACCTCGATGATCTCTGGCAGATCATGCTGCTCGAGGGCGGCGAGCTGTCGCGTCAGGCGCTGCAGGCCGCAGCGGGTGGCCCGGCGGCGCCCCGCCAGAGAGTCGAGAAAGGTGGTCGCCAGCGCCAGGGCCGTCTGGCGCAGGGCGGCCTGACAGGGGCCGAGGTCGTCGACCTGCGGGTTGAGCCGGTCGGCGATCCCCCCCTCCAGGGTGTCGAAGGCGACCAGCAGATCGCGGACGGCATCGTGGCTCGGCTCCCCGTCGGCGAGGGTGGCGGCGGCGGTCGCCAGGGTGCCGAGGAGGTGGGCCGTTCGCTCAGGCCGGTGGCTGTTTCGGTAGATGAGCATGTTCGGAGACGAGGGCGTCGGCCTCCCAATGGGCGCGGAAAGTCAGAATCTCTCCCAGCGCCTGGTGAAAATCGCCGGTGAAACAGACCGCCCGGTCATCGAGGTAGACATGGGCCGGCGGCTTGCGGTCGGTGACGGCGCTGACCAGGGGGGCGAGGCCGTGTTCGGCCAACCACGTCTCCACCCACGGGTTGTAGCGCACTGTGAAGATCACCACCGCGAAGCCGGCGGCGTTGAGCTGACGCAGAAAATCGGCTGCCCCTGGGCGCACGCCATGGAAGAATTCCGGCCCCCGCCAGCCGTCGTAGGTATTGAGCACGCCGTCGAGATCGACGCAGACTACCGGCTTCTGCACATTCTCCATGGCCTCCTCCTGCTGAACTGATCTGCTGGCAGAAATCTAGCAGCCGCCGACCGCCCGTCAAGGGGTGCGACAGGTTCCCCCCTCGTCCGCCCGGCTCTGTTGCACACCGTTGTTGACACTCCCCCCCTGGTTCCTCTATAACAATTGGAATTCATGCAAGAACTTTGGATTCTGTCGGGAGGCGACAATGTCACGGATCACCCTGCTGGAAATGCTGCTCCGGGCTGACTTGATCACCGAGGAGCAGTTCGATGCGGCGCTGCAGAATCGGGTCCTGTACGGGGGGAAGATCGGTACCAGCCTGATCGAGCTCGGTTACCTCAGTGAAGTCGATCTGGCTCGTTTTCTCAGCAAGAAACTGGCAGTCCCCTATGTCGCTCCGGAGCATCTCAAAAACATCCCCACCGAGACCATCGCCGCTCTCCCTAAACCGCTGGCCATCAAATACCAGGCCATCCCCCTGAAGCTGGAGAATAAAAAGCTGGCCCTGGCGATGGTCGACCCTTCCGATCTCAAAGCGGTCGACGAGATATCGTTCGCCACCGGCTATATCATCCGCCCGGTCATCGCCCCGGAAGTGCGCCTGATCGAGGCCCTGGCCGTCTATTACGAGGCGGTCGTCGATCCGCGTTATCTGGAGATCGCCAAGCGCCTGGAAGAACAGCGATGCGAGGACGGCGGCAAGCAGCCTCCGGTCCCAGCGCCGCCGACCGCGGCTGCGGCAAGGGCGCCGATCTCCCTGGTGCCGCCACTGCCGGCCGAACGCCCCCAGGTCGCAGCGAAGAGCTCTTTCGAGGCCCTCTCGGGGCCGTCCGGGGCCGCCAGTGCAGTGGCCCGAG
>JACZKF010000392.1 GCA_014860175.1 Desulfuromonadales bacterium
GTGCGAGGTGATCCGGGTCCCGGCCGGCCTGGGGCGACGGGCGGCCGATTTCGCCCCCTTCGCCGCCCGCTTCGCCCAAATCCTTGAACAGTACTGCCAGGAGTATCCGTACCAGTTTTTCAATTTTTTCGATCTCTGGGAGCCGGCGCCGGCCTCCCTGTCCACCGCGAGGAGCAAAGCATGACTATCAAAGAGCAGCTGAAGAAGATCCTGATCGAGGAACTGAACCTGGAAGACCTCAGCGTCGACGACATCGACGACGATGCGCCGCTGTTCGGCGAGGGGCTCGGTCTCGACTCTCTCGACGTCGTCGAACTGATCGTCCTGGTGCAGAAGCATTTCGGGGTCGAAATCAAGGATATGGAAGAGGGGCGGCCGGCGCTGCAGACGGTGAATACCCTGGCCGACTTCATCGAACAAAGGCGCGCGGCATGATCTCCTCTCGTCCGGTCGCCGTGACCGGCCTCGGCTGCCTCTGCGCCGCCGGGACGAACCTTGCCGCTTGCCTCGATCACCTGTTTCGCGGCGCGCGCCCCCCCCAACCGCCGAGCCGCTTCACCAGTGGGCACCCGGTGCGCTACCCGGTTTTCGAGGTGACGGCCGAACTGCCCGGCAGCGATCAGCTCTCCCGTACCGCCCGCTTGGCGATGGCTGCGGCGCGCGAGGCGGTGGCCGATGCCGGTTGGCAGCCGGCCGATCTCGCTGGCCGGCGGGTCGGGGTGATCGTCGGTACCACGGTCGGCAGCGCCATGAACAACGAAGACTTTTACGCTGCCTACCTGCAGGGGCAGGAGCCGGTGATGACCCAGATCGAGCGTTTTCTCGGCAGCAACCCGGCGACGGCCGTGGCCCGGGATCTCGGCCTGAACGGTCCCTGCCAGACGGTGGTCAATGCCTGTTCCTCGGGGACCGACGCTGTCGGTCTGGCGGCGGCCTGGATCCGCGCCGGCGACTGCGATCTGGTGCTGGCCGGTGGCGCCGACGAGCTGTGCCGGATTACCTACAACGGTTTCATCTCCCTGATGATCACCGACGAGGCGCCGGTGCGCCCCTTCGACCGTCGGCGCAAGGGTCTCAATCGCGGCGAGGGGGCCGCCTTCCTGCTGCTCGAAGCCGAAGGGGTGAGGCCGGGGCAGCGTCCCCGCGCCTTCGTCGCCGGCTACGGGTCGGCCTGCGACGCCCACCACCTCACGGCGCCGCATCCGGAAGGAGAGGGGCTGAAGCGCGCCCTGGCCGAAGCGCTGGCGCAAAGCGGGGCGACGCCGGCCGACCTCGCCTTCGTCAACGCCCACGGGACCGGCACCCCCGACAACGACCGGGTCGAGTGCCGCACCTTGGCGGCGACTCTGCCCGGTATCCCCTTTCTTTCGACCAAGGGGTACACGGGGCATACCCTCGGCGCCTGCGGCGCCATCGAGGCGGCCTTCACCGTCGCCTGTCTGCAGCGAGGGGAAGTGCCGGCCAATGCCGGTTTCGGTGAAGCCGACCCGCTGCTGCCGGCGACGCCGGTGACGGCCAACACCCTGGTAC
>JACZKF010000393.1 GCA_014860175.1 Desulfuromonadales bacterium
CCCCAACCCATTGATGGCCCTCCCGCGGGGCGGCCGGAAGGACTTGTATGTCAAAAAAGATGTTGATCAACGCCACCCATCCCGAGGAGAACCGGGTGGCCATCGTCGAGGACGGCATTCTCACCGAACTCGACATTGAAATTGCCGGCAAGGAACAGACCAAGGGGAATATCTACAAGGCGGTGGTGGTCCGGGTCGAGCCGGGACTGCAGGCCGCCTTTATCGATTATGGGGGAGAGCGCCTCGGCTTTTTGCAGATGGGGGAGATCCATCCCCTCTACCTGCGCGACGGCGATACCGACACCGACATGCGCGGCCGGCGGATTACCGACGTGCTGCGCCGAGGCCAGGAACTGCTGGTGCAGGTGGTCAAGGAAGAGCGCGGCACCAAAGGGGCGGCCCTCACCACTTTCCTCTCTCTGCCCGGCCGCTACATGGTGCTGATGCCCGACAGCGACACCAAAGGGGTCTCGCGCAAGATCGAAGACGATTCCCAGCGACGCAAGCTCAAGGAGGCAATGACCTCCCTCGACCTCCCCTCCACCTTTGGCTACATCGTCCGCACCGCCGGCATCGGTCAGAAGAAAGAAGAGCTCAAACGGGACTTCAACTACCTGGTGCGCGTCTGGGAAAAGATCCAGGAGCAGGCCCGCCAGGCCAGAGCCCCATCTCTCATCTACAAGGAATCAAACCTGGTCATCCGCTCCCTGCGCGACTACTTCAGTTCCGACATGGACGAGGTGCTGGTCGATGACATCCGGGTCTGCCAGGAAGCGAAAGATTTTTTCCAGGAAGTGATGCCCGAATACGCCAAGCTGGTCAAACTGCACCAGGAAAAACGCCCGATCTTCTCCCGCTACCAGATTGAAGAGCAGATCGAGACCATCTCCAAGAACAAGGTTCCCCTCCCCTCTGGCGGCTCGATCGTCATCGATGCCACCGAGGCACTGGTGGCCGTCGATGTCAACTCGGGCAAAATGGCCGGCGAAACCAACGTCGAGTCGACCGCCTACAAATCGAACCTGGAAGCGGCTGCCGAGACCGCCCGCCAGTTGCGGCTGCGCGATCTCGGGGGACTGATCGTCATTGACTTCATCGACATGCGCGACCGCAAGCATATCCGCGAGGTGGAAAAATGCCTGAAAGATTCGCTCAAATATGACAAGGCACGGGTGACGGTCGGCCGCATCAGCCAGTTCGGCCTGCTGGAGATGAGTCGGCAGCGGATCAAGGCGACTTTGGCCGAGGGGTCGTTTCTCTCCTGCCCTCACTGCTTCGGCAGCGGCAAAGTGAAAAGCTTCGAGGCCCAGGCGGTATCCTTTCTCCGCAAACTGCACGGCGCCATCGCCAAAGGGCAGATCGGCCGGGTCGAAGGGGAAGTCCCCCTCGAGGTGGCGACTTACCTGCTCAATTCCAAACGGGAAGAGCTGCTGGATATGGAGCGGCTGCATCAGGTGGTCATCGTCATCAAAGGTCGCCCCGATCTCCTCCCGAGTCAAATGGAGCTGGTCTCCATGCGGCGGGAGAAGGAGGAGTCCCAGCTCGCCGACGTGATCCCCTTCCTCCCAGCGGTGCAGCCCCCTCCGCCGATGCCCAGACCGGCGTTGGCCGAGGAACCGGCGATGGCCGAGCCAGCGGCGCCCCCCACCGAGGAGTTGGAGCCGGCGCTGGGCGAGGCGGAGTCGGAGGCGGGGCGGAAAAAGCGCAAGCGCAAACGCAAGAAGAAGAAACCCGAAGAGCTCCTGGCCGCCAGCGAAGGTGCAACGGCAGAAGCCGCTGGCAGCGAGGAGGAGGCGCCTGCCGAGGCGACCTCTTCCCCGGACCTCGGTTCCGAGAGCCCGGAGGAGGAAGCGGCCGGACCTGCTGATACCGAGGCCGGCGGTGAGGTCCGGGATGAGCGGAAAAAAAGACGGCGCCGCCGGCGGAAGAAGAAGACCCCCGGTCAGGAGGCGGCAGCGACGGAAGCCGGCCAGGAGGGTGAACCGCCTGCCGAGACGCCGGAGATGGCCCACGAAACGGCTGCTGGCGAGGCCGGCGAGGCGCCGGAGAAGGAAGGAAAATCCCGGCGTCGCCGGCGGAAAAAACGCCCGGAGGCGCCGCTGGGGACCATGGTCGCGACCGCTGCCGAAGCCGGAGCCAACGACTCGGCAGCGACCGAGGAAAGCCCCAGTCCCGAACCGGCGGTTGCCGCCGTCAGCGGCGAGGTCGACGCCAACCCCTCGACGGAGCCGGCAAGGCAGGCAGAAGAGAGCCGGCCGAAGCGAGCTCGCCCGCCCAGGCGGCCGGCCGCGCGACCAGAAGAGGCGGCCAGGCCCGATGAGAGCCCCACAGTGGCAACGGGAACACCGGTCGTCGACCCGTCAGGACCGGAGGCCCCCCTCCCGGCGGCAGCCATAACGGTGCCCAAACGCCCAAGCCGCCAGAGGACGAAAAAGGCCGCGGCAGAGGAGCCGGTCGTCGAAATGACCCAGCCGGCCAAGCAGGAAGCCGCTGCCGCCGCTGGTCCGGAGCCCGAGGAAAAACCAAAACGTCGGCCACCGCGCAAGAAGGCGGCCACCACTACAAAGCCGCCGGCAGAAGAAACACCGGCGGAATAAACGAAAGGGCCGGAGATTTTCTCCGGCCCTTCAGATCACTGACAAACCCCGCTTTTCCGGAAGCGGGGTTTGCTTTTATGCATGAACTGGTTTTTGTAGGAAGCTGGATCGAACTTATGCCCAAACGACGGCTGGAAAGGGGAAGAGGGCGGCAATCACCCGCTTGAAGGT
>JACZKF010000394.1 GCA_014860175.1 Desulfuromonadales bacterium
TTCCCAGGTGGAGGGGGGGGCTATTCTCACCATTGGGGCCGAAGATGGCGAGGCGGTGGAAATCTCTTTGCAGCTGTCGGCCCCGTTGCCGGAAAGGGTGCTGCAATGCCTACCCGGGGCTCGGACGCCAAGCGACCGTTTCGGCGAATGCATCAAGCTCTACCTGGCCCTCAAGACCGCCGATGCCCATGGCTGGACGTATTCGGCCGCCAATGAGAGCCCCGGGTTCCGCTTCGTCCTGCGGGCACCGAAGAGCGCTCGCCAACGGCTCAATGCCGCCATGAACTCGACCGTGGAAATGCTGGTGGAGTTCACCGCCGAACTGCTGGGGGTGAATACCTGCTCCCTGATGCTCTCCGACGAGCTGACCGGCGACCTGGCGATCCGGGCGGCCAAAGGGCTGAGCGAAGACATCATCCGCCGCACCCGGATCCGCTACGGCGACCGGATCGCCGGCTGGGTGGCCCAGGAAGGGAAGCCGCTGCTCATCGACAACATCGAAACCGACTCCCGCTTCGGCCGCCCCAACCTGCAGCGGCAATATGCGTCCAAGTCGCTGATGTCGCTGCCGCTTAAAATCGGCGGGGAAGTCGTCGGGGTGATCAACCTCAACAACCGCAAGGACGGGGGGAATTTCACCCCCCGCGACCTGCGGTTGGCCCGGGTGGTCAGCGAACGAGTCTCCACGTTCATCCAGAATCTCCAGAGCCAGGCGGTTGCTGAACAGGCAATCGGGAGCACCCTCGCCGCCCTTGGCACCCTCATCGGCGCCCTCAAGCAGGAGCAGAGGATCGGCTGCCGCCGGTCGGAACTCATCGACCAGCTGCTGGAGAGGCTCGGGGCGGCGGAAGAGGAGCGGGACATCGCCCTCTACGTGGCCATGGTCTATGACCTCGGTCTCATTCCCCTGGACGCCAGGGTGCTGGGGAAAAAGGGGAAGCTCTCCCTCGCCGAGATCGATGCCGTCCGCAGTCATCCCCTGACCTCCATCGATCTGCTCGGGGAGGTCGAATTCTCCGCGCAGGTGCGTACCATCATCCGCCACCACCATGAACGGTTCGACGGCAGCGGCTATCCGGATGGGTTGCGGGGGGACGAAATCCCGCTGGTGTCGCGGGTGCTGGCGGTGGTCGATACCTTCTGCGCCATGACCGAAGCGCGTCCCCACCGCCTGGCGATGAGCGCCGCCGAGGCGCTGGCGGAGATTCGACGAGGGGAGGGGAGGTTCTATCACCCGCGAGCCGTCGCCGCTCTCCTGGAAATCATCGCACCGGCACCAGTCCTGGAGGAACGATCCTGACACCCTCGCAACTGGGCCTGTCAGGGAACTTTACAGTTCTATATTCAACTAACCAAATGATTGAAGTTGCGTCTTAATTTCCTTGGCACAAATGCTGCTAATCCATGAGTAAACCCACGGTGTCGGTGGGGAAGGAGGCAGTATGAAAAATCCGAGGAGAGAGAATTGGTTCTGGCAGCGGCTCTTTCTGGCAACACTATTTGTCCTGGCCACCGCCTTATCCGCCCAGGCTATTCCAACGCTACAGATCTACATTGAAGGGGGATCTTACGATTCGATCACTGATACCTGGGTGACCAGCGACGGTTCCTTCAAGCTCTGGGTGATCGGCGATATCAAATCATACGGCAGCATCTATGACGTGCAAGTGGCGGCAGCCTTCAAAGCGGGCGAGACCGGAAGCATCGATCTTACTTCGTCAACGACTTCGCTGCTCAACGATCCATCCACGCCGGATACGCCGATCGCCTTCCTCAGTGGTGGCGTAGGTACAGTGCCGCTGCTGGGGGACGGGAGTCCTCTCCCGTCTCATGGTGTTTATGGGCCGGAAACCGAGTGGATGTCCTGGCGCTTGGGCGATTTCACCCTGAAGGATTCCCCCATTGGCGATTTCATGCTCGACTATCCGACAGAATTCCCGAGCACCGGCCAGGTCAATGTCTATGACGTCTTGGTGACGGGTTTCAGCTGGGTTCATTTCGATGCCTACGATCACATCGTCTCGGGCAACAATGGTAAATTCAAGAGTCTTAATGCAGATAATTATAAGTATGTTAATGCCCCTTTCTCCCACGATGGCGAGGGGGGAGGCACCCCGGTTCCCGAACCGGCGACCCTCCTCCTGGTCGGCTCCGGTCTGGCCGGCCTGGCCTGGGCTAGGCGGCGGTCGAACAACTGAAGATTTTCTCTGCTCCGTTTCCCGTGGGCGATGCATCTGCATCGCCCACAGTCGTTGCAGGCGGTTTCTAACAGGAGGGTTTGGTGGATAATTATCCGAAACTTCTCCACCATGGGGGGCAGGCCGGGGTTACCGGTTCCTGTCATGAATTGAGAGTTTCCGCCACTGCCGGCATCCTCGTCGACTGCGGCCTGTTCCAGGGGGAGGAAGAAGAACGCGAGCGCGACAGATGGTCGTCGCAGGGGGGGAGCTATCCGCAGATCGGCTTCCCCGTCGACCACCTGCAGGCCCTGGTCCTCACTCACGTCCACCTCGACCATGTCGGGCGAATCCCCCACCTTCTGGCCGCCGGCTTCGCCGGGCCGATTCTCTGTAGCGAACCGTCGGCCATCCTCCTCCCCCTGATGCTCGAAGATGCCCTCAAAGTGGGGGTCACCCGCGACCGGGAACTGATCGCGGCGGCGCTGAAGGCGATCGGGGAGAGGGTCGTTCCGCTCCTCTACGGCAGGTGGCATCCGATCGAAGTCGGCGACGGGGGCGAGCTGGCGGTTCGACTGCAGCCGGCCGGGCATATTCTCGGCTCGGCGTTTGTCGAGCTCCGGCTACGGGACAGGGCCGCCTCCCCTCCAGGCGTTGTGGACGAGGAGAGTCTGTCACAAAATATTACATCAAACTGCGGCCGGGAGACCCGGATCGTCTTCACCGGCGACCTGGGCGCCCCCCACACGCCGCTGCTGCCGGCGCCGAAATCGCCCTATGGCACCGACGTCCTGGTTCTCGAATCGACCTATGGCGACCGGCTGCACGAGGGGCGAAAGGAGCGGCGGGGTCGGCTGCAGGCGGTGATCGAACGGGCACTGACCGACCGGGGGACGATCCTGGTCCCGGCCTTCGCCCTCGGGCGCACCCAGGAGCTGCTCTATGAACTCGAGGAGATCCTCCAGCGAAACCAGGGGCGCTTTGCCACCCGGGGGCTCCCCTGGAACGATCTGGAGATCATCGTCGACTCCCCCCTGGCGAGCCGGTTCACCGAGGCCTACCGGCAGCTGCGCCCCTTCTGGGACGCCGAAGCGACCCGGCGGGTCCGCTCCGGGCGCCATCCGCTCTCCTTCGAACAGCTCACCACCGTCGATTCCCATGCCGACCATCTGAACGCCGTCGAGCACCTGCGCCGCAGCGGCCGCCCCTGCGTCGTCGTCGCCGGCGCCGGCATGTGCACCGGCGGCCGCATTGTCAACTACCTCAAGGCCCTCATCGGCGACCGCCGTACCGACATCGTGTTCGTCGGCTATCAATCCGGCGGCACTCCCGGCCGGGCGATTCAGCAATACGGTCCCGGCGGCGGCTACGTCGTCCTCGACGGAAAACGCCACGACATCCGCGCCCAGGTGCACACCCTCTCCGGCTACTCGGCCCACGCCGACCAGAAAGACCTGGTCAACTTCGTCCGCCGAATGCGCCGGATGCCGACGGAGATCCGGCTGGTGCATGGGGAGGAGGAGGGG
>JACZKF010000395.1 GCA_014860175.1 Desulfuromonadales bacterium
GCCTCACCCTGCAAGTGATCAATCCCGGCGGCGAACAGAGCCAGACGTACGTGGTGGCGATACCTTGAGAGGCAATTTGAGAGGCAATTTTGAATTCTGAATTCTTAATTTTGAATTGAAAAACCAATGGGAAAACCCGGGGCTTCAATTGTCCTGTAATTTAACGTCCTGTAATTTAAAATTCAAAATTCAGAATTCAAAATTTCCCCAGCAGAAAGCCCCGCGATTCATGCGGGGCTTTCTGCTGGGGAGCTGCTAGTACCGGTACCGGTCGTTTTTGTAGGGGCCGGTGACGGGGACGCCGATATAGTCGGCCTGCTTCTGGCTGAGGGTGGTCAGTTTGCCGCCGAGTTTGCCGAGGTGCAGGTGGGCCACTTTCTCGTCCAGATGCTTGGGGAGGATGTAGACCTTGTTTTCGTACTGGTCGCGATTGCCAAACAGCTCGATCTGGGCGATCACCTGGTTGCTGAAGCTGTTGGACATGACGAAGGAGGGGTGACCGGTGGCGCAGCCGAGATTGAGCAGACGCCCTTCGGCGAGAACCAGAATGGCGTGGCCGTCGGGGAAGATCCACTGGTCGAGCTGGTTGCCGTGCTCCCGGGGGTTCTTGATGTTGACTTTGCGGATGCCGGCGACTTTGGCCAGGGCGGCGATATCGATTTCATTGTCGAAATGGCCGATGTTGCCGACGATGGCGTTATTCTTCATCCGCGCCATGTGCTCGACCCCGAGGACGTCGCGGTTGCCGGTGGCGGTGACGAAGATATCGGCCGTGGCAACCACCTCTTCCAGCGTCGCCACCTGATACCCCTCCATCAGTGCCTGCAGGGCGCAGATCGGGTCAATTTCGGTGACGATGACCCGTGCCCCCTGGCCGCGCAGCGACTGGCAGCACCCCTTGCCGACATCGCCATAGCCGCAGACCACCGCTACCTTGCCGGAGAGCATGACATCGGTGGCCCGCATGATGCCGTCGACCAGGCTGTGGCGGCATCCGTAGATGTTGTCGAATTTGCTCTTGGTCACCGAGTCGTTGACGTTCATCGCCGCAAACGGCAGACTCCCTTCTTTCTGCAGTTGGTAGAGACGGTGCACGCCGGTGGTCGTCTCCTCGGTCACCCCCCGGATCGAGGCGCGCATGGCCGGCCAATCGTTGCGCCGGGCGGCGATGGAGTCGCGCAGGCAGTTCACCAACTCGACCCAGTCCTCGGGGTCGTCGGCGGCCAGGGAGGGGACCCCCTGCTGCTGCCATTGGGCCCCGTTGAGGACCATCATGGTGGCGTCGCCGCCGTCATCGAGAATCATGTTCGGCAGCGTCCCCTCGGGCCAGGTGAGAGCCTGCTCGGTGCACCACCAGTATTCGGCCAGCGTCTCCCCTTTCCAGGCAAAGACCGGCACCCCTTGCGGCGCCTCCGGCGTGCCTGCCCCAACCACCACGGCAGCGGCAGCCTGATCCTGGGTCGAGAAGATGTTGCAGGAGGCCCAGCGGACTTCGGCCCCCAGGGCGAGGAGGGTTTCGATCAGCACCGCCGTCTGGATGGTCATGTGCAGCGAACCGGTGATGCGGGCCCCTTTAAGCGGTTGCCGTTCCCGATACTCTTCCCGCAGAGCCATCAACCCCGGCATCTCCACCTGGGCCAGCTCAATTTCCAGCCGTCCCCAGTGAGCCTGGGAGAGGTCACGAACTTTGTAATCATCCTTGCGCAGCACGGCAGGGTTCATCTGAAACTCCTTTTCGATGGTGAGAAATTTTGCCCCCGAGGTGGGCGGTTACAAGCAATATTTCGAGTTCCCCCTCCCGACCGGCGAGAGTGACCAGCGGACCAGCGGCAAAGCCGGCCTGGGCCAGCCAGCCGAGGAGTTCCTGGGGCTCGAAGCCGAGCCACTGGTCGGCCATCCGCTCCCGCGCCCATTCGCGCTCATGGCGCCGCAAGTCGGCAATGACCAGGGTGCCGCCAGGGGTAAGGACACGGGCGAGTTCGGCCAGCACGGCCGAGGGGTGAGGGGCGTGGTGCAGGACCATGTTGAGAAGCGCCGTTTCGACGTCTCGGTCCGGCAGCGGCAGGTGGGTCATTTCCCCGAGGCGCAGGTCGATGCCGCTCAGCCCCGCCGCGGCCACCCTCTCTTTGGCCTGCTCCAGCATCGGCATGGAATGGTCGACCCCGATC
>JACZKF010000396.1 GCA_014860175.1 Desulfuromonadales bacterium
CCTCGGCGGCCGCCAGGTGACCCGTTTCAAGCGCGACGGCAAGCAGTACGACGTCATCGTCCAGGTGGCGGAGGCCGAGCGGGTCACCCCGGCCGACCTGTCGGCGATCTACGTCCGCGGCAATGGGGGACAGATGGTTCAGCTCTCCAACCTGGTGCAGGTCACCGAGACGGTGGCCCCCCGGGAGCTCAACCACTTCAACCAGCTGCGGGCCGCCAAGATCACCGCCAGCCTCGCCCCCGGCTACGCCCTCTCCGAGGGGCTGGCCAAACTGGAGGAGATCGCCGCCGCCATCCTGCCGGCCAGCGCCGTCATCGACTACGACGGCCCTTCCCGGGAGTTCAAGGAGTCGAGCGCCAGTCTCTACGTCACCTTCCTGCTCGCCCTCGGCTTCATCTACCTGGTGCTGGCGGCGCAGTTCGAGAGCTTCATCGATCCGTTCATCATCATGCTCTCGGTCCCCTTGAGCATCACCGGGGCGCTGCTGGCCCTGTGGCTGACCGGACACACTCTCAACGTCTACAGCCAGATCGGCCTGGTGACCCTGGTCGGATTGATCACCAAGCACGGCATCCTCATCGTCGAGTTCGCCAACCAGCTACGGGAAGAGGGGATGAGTAAGACCGAGGCGGTGGTCGAGTCGGCCCGGCTGCGCCTGCGGCCGATCCTGATGACCACCGGCGCCATGGTCCTCGGAGCGGTCCCGCTGGCACTGGCCCAGGGAGCGGGGGCGGAAAGCCGCCAGGCCATCGGCTGGGTCATCGTCGGCGGCATGTCCTTCGGCACCGTACTGACCCTGTTTGTCGTCCCGACCGCCTACCTGATGATCGCCCGCCGCCGGCGCGACGTGGCCGAACTGGAGGCCGCCTCCGAGGCCGCCAATGAGGTCGTGCCAGAGACGATGCCGGGATGACCCCTTCCTGTCACAAAGGTTGACACCGTCACCGGCAGTGCTCCATGGTGCCCGTTCCAGCGAACGGGCACTGTTTTTGCATTGAATTCAAGAATTCCACATAAAAAAATTCCGGGGAGATCTCAGACGGTCTCCCAATTTGTGCCTGGCAGCTCGCCGGGCTATTCCCCTGGAGGTGATGGCATGCCGGCAGCGTCTGAGCTCTGGGAAGGATTGCAGATCCTCGAGGAAATCTCCGCCGCCATTGTGGTCACCGACAATATCCATACCGTTGCCCACCTGATGCTCGACCTGGCCATCCGTCATACCCGCGCGGAAAAAGGCTCTTTGATGCTGCTCGACAGCCAGGGCGAGCTGTACATCCTGAGCGCCCGAGGGCTGGACGAACAGCCCCAGCGAGACTATCGGCTTCGTCTCGGGGAAGGGGTCGCCGGCAAAGTGGCCCAGGACGGGGAGCCGGTGATGGTGACCGATATCGACGCCGATCCCCGGTTTCACGGTACCCGGCGTGATCGCTACCGGACCCGTTCTTTCATCTCCTGCCCTCTAAAGGGGAAGAATGGCGTCCTCGGAGTTCTCAATATCAACGACAAAATCGGCGGCGAACCGTTTTCCGAGGACGAGTTCACCCTGATCAAAATCATCGCCAATCAGGCCGCCATCGCTCTGAAGAACGCCGGGCAGGTCGGGCAGCTGCAGTCCCAGGCGGCCGAGCTCGAAGAGGTCAACCGCAAGCTCATGGATGCGGATGTGGCCAAAACCGAATTCCTCACCCGGATCTCCCACGAACTGCGCACCCCTCTGAACTCCATCAAGGGGGCCGCCTACTACCTGACCCACTCGCCGGTCCTGCCGCCAGCCGAGCGGGGCGACTTCCTCCAGATCATCGACGCCGAAGCCGGCAAGCTGATCGCCTTTTCGGAAAAACAGCTCGACTTCCTGCGCCTGGAAGATGAGTCGAAAGTTACCGAGAGAAAAATTCTCCGTCTCGATGAGCTGCTCCGGGAGACTCTCGGCTCCTCCCTGCTGCGGTCCTCTCTGCACAGCCGTTCGGTGCAGGTGCGAACCGACCTGCCGGCCGGGCTCTCGACCATCGTCGGCGACCGCATCCTGCTCGGCCAGATGTTCATCAACCTCATCGAGGGGCTCTGTTCCCAGG
>JACZKF010000397.1 GCA_014860175.1 Desulfuromonadales bacterium
CCCCAACCACCGCTGCGGTGAGTCGTCCACTCCTCGGCCGGCGCCGGTGGGGCGGCGGCGTCACCGTCCGCCGACAGATTACGCACCCCCTTGGCCGTCGACCAGGCCGGGGCCTCTGCCGGCCAGCGGCGCAGCCCATCGGCGGAGATGCGTTCCTCGGGCCAGCGACGCAGCCCGTCCGCGGGCCAGCCATCACCTTCGGCCGGGAATTTTTCCGTCCGCCAATCGGAGAAAAATTCGTCCTCCGGCGCCGCAACCCCCAAGTTGCGGGCCCGCGCCTGCATGCTCTGCCGGTGCCGCTCACGGAACCGGTCGCGCTCCGACTCGGTACGCAGTTCCCGGTAGCGACGCTGGAATTCCTGCCGCTCCTCCGGAGCCATCAGCTCCTGGCCGTAGATCCGGCCACGATCATGGCGCCAAAAACCGTCGCCGACTCGCTCCTGCGCCCCGACTGTCATCCCCCAGCCACAAAGCACCAGAACCAAAATCACCACTGCTTTCCTCATCAGACTCCTCTCCTCGTACTACCTGGAACCATAATCGCCCCGGGGAAGTTGTCAACCCGGAGGAGATCAGAATCGGCCCCCCAGGGCGAGATGGAAAACCACATCGGGCGAGGTCTCGACGATCAGATCCTCGACGACCCCAAAATCCAGGTGGGAATCGGCCGACAGGGCAGCCGTGAAGCCAAGGATAATCTGAACGGAATACTCATCTTCCTGCGCCAACTGGCTCCCCTGGTAAAAAGGGGAGTGCCCATCGAACTGGACTTTGAGAGCAAGCCAGTCATAGGGGGTCCAGCCAAGGCCCAGAGTGCCGAAACCGACAACGTTTTCCTGTTTGCGCTGCAGCACTTCGCCATCACTCATCAGCATCCCGCCAAGAATTCCATACCAGCTCAGAGATCTCGATGCCAGACTAATGCTGTCACTGTAGGCCAGGCGCAGGGAAATATCGGTGCTGCCGCTGCCGGTGAGGTCGTCGCTGTCACCGGTGGGCAGCTTCAAGGCCCCGCGCAGCGCCAGCGCACGCTTGCCGACCATCCCTGCCTGCCGCCACAAGGAATAGCCGGCCGTCAGCAGCAGATCGCCGATACCGTCTGACGGCTCCTCCATCCACAGCAGGGCCTCCCCGTCGGCAATGGATGAGTAGCTGATCTCATCGCGCGCGCACTGATCACGTCCCCCCTCGGGAAAGCCGAAGGTGCGGTGAAACCCATCGATAAACCCGTCGAGCTTCCCCCCCGTATGCCACACATAGGGGAGGTCGAGCCCCAGTTCCAGACGATTGCCCATGCCGTGGCGCAGGGCGAGGGTGAGGCGGTAGATCTCACCATCGAGGCGCACTTCGTGGTTCTCATTGGTCCCTTTGGCAAACACGTTGGCCACATCCAGAATCAGTTTTGCGCTGGTGCGCCCGGGTGCGAAGAGTTCTCCCCCTTCGGCCGGCGGCAGACCGAAAATCTGCACCAAAGGGCTCTGGTTACGGGTGTAAAACGGCTCTATTTCGATGGGGGCGGCAGCCGCACTGCTTGCCCAGACACCGACAAGAACGAGGACAAGTCGCCAGTGCATGCACCATCCTTGAATATATTTAATTTTGGTCGGAACTATATATAACAGGCGATTTTTCCCTGTCCAACCATTAACGAAGCAGGTGAGTTTTCGTGCCAGCAAGGAGGAGCCAGGGAGAGAAGCCGAAACGAAGCAAGACGAGGTAGAAACTATAAAACCTGAGGGGGGAGTTGACTCTGGCGGGAACGCTCAGCCACCCGCAGGCATAGCTGCTCGCTTTCCAGATGCCGTAGCAGGGTGTGAATGAAAACCAGTACCCCGGCCATTTCCAGCAGTTCCTCCAGCGTGACCACCAGGGAATAGCGCAGATCAGGGATGCCACCGAGGTGTTCGTAAAGCCGTCCGCCAAGCATCTCAAGGCCGATGGCGCCGGAAAGAAACAGTCCCGCCGCCAGCCAAAAACCGTTGCGGGTCGGTGCCGGGAGACGATAGAGAAAACGCAGGTAGACTCCAGCCAGAAGCGCTACCAGCAACCCGTAAGGGATGACCCAGGCAAAAAAGAGAAACCCGGACACCCCTAGAAGTGCCTGCAGGGGGAGAATTAATCTTTCATGCAGAGCCAATGCTTCATCGCCGCAAACCAGGAGAAACAGAATAGCCAACCCGCCCCATCCCCGGAAATCACCCTCCCCTCTTCGATGGCGAACGATCGCGACCAGGGCCAGCAGAGCAGAACTAAGAAGGAGGAGGGCTGCCGAGAACAGCGATGGCAGATTGTGTTCCCGATCGAGATCGAAGAAAGGGACCAGTCCATAAACGTAGGGGTGGCCGAAGCCGAAACGAAGGGTGAGCCCGACCAGGTGGGCGACGACCAGCACACCGGCCGCCACACCGAGCAGAGTCGTCGCCTTGCGCGGCGACAGCCATAACTCCATCTTTTCCCTCCTGGCTCCAGATCGTCAGTAGCGCGCACGGACGTACTACCTTCCAAATAGGCCATGAGGGGCAAATGTCAACCGTTAAAGATTGAGGTTGAGGATTTTCGGTTCACTCTGCGAGCCGCGCAGCCGCAGCAGGGCGAGGGAGACCGGCAGGCGAAAGCGCTTGGGGCCGAGGCTGCCGGGGTTGAGATAAAGGACCTGCCCCTGGCGGATGACCGACGGCCGGTGGGTGTGGCCGCTGATGATGATGTGAAAGCCGGTGGTCAGCGGATCGAAGTTGAGCTGATTCAGATCGTGCAAAATGTAGATCAGCAGAGGCTCGGCCTCGACCGTCGCCGTCTGCGGCAGCCGGGCGATGGAGGGATCAGCGTCGACGTTCCCCCGCACCGCCACCACCGGCGCAATCGCCTGCAATGCCGGCAAAACGGTTGAGCCACCGACATCCCCTGCATGAATGATCAGATCGACTCCCCGCAAAGCCTCCAGCGCCTCGTTTCGCACCAGGCCGTGGGTATCGGAGACGATACCGAGCAGGTACTCTTCCTTGC
>JACZKF010000398.1 GCA_014860175.1 Desulfuromonadales bacterium
ACCCTGCATAAAATCCATCAACTCAAACGGGAGATGATTCACCTGCGCCGGTCGATCTGGCCCCTGCGCGAGGTGATCGGCAGCCTGCAGCGCCAGGAGGAGCCGCTGGTGCGGCCGGAAACGCAGCTTTTTCTGCGCGACGTCTACGACCATACCATTCAGGTGGTGGAGACGGTAGAGACCTTCCGCGACATGATCGGTGGCATGCTCGACCTCTACCTGTCGAGCCTCAGCATCCGGATGAATGAAGTGATGAAAGTGCTGACGGTGATCGCCACCATCTTCATCCCTCTGACGTTTATCGTCGGCGTCTACGGCATGAATTTCGACCGCATGCCCGAGTTGCACTGGCGCTGGAGCTACCCGCTGCTCTGGCTGCTCATGCTGTTGATCGCCGCCGGCATGGTGACCTATTTCCGAAAAAAACGCTGGTTCTGAGCCCAGCCGGTCTTTGCCACCCGGGCGCCAGCCGTAGTTCGAGGAACTGATCGTCCATGGATTATCTTATTGTCTTCGTGTTCATCGGCGTCTACCTGGGGATGATCCTCGGGCGACTCCCCGGGCTGGCCCTCGACCGCACCGGGGTGGCGCTGCTCGGAGCGCTGCTGCTGCTGGCGACCGGACGCATCTCCCTGGACGGGGCCTGGAACGCCGTCGACGTACCGACCCTGGCTTTGCTGTTCGGCTTGATGATCGTCTCCGCCCAGTTTCGTCTCGGCGGCTTCTATACCCGCCTGACCCGGCGACTGGCGGCAGCCGACCTGCCGCCGGCCGGGCTGCTGGCGTTGCTGGTGGCTGCCAGCGGCCTCCTGTCGGCGGTGCTGGCCAACGATATCATCTGCCTGGCGATGGCGCCGATCCTCATCGAGGGGTGTGCCCGCCGCCACCTCGACCCGAAACCGTTTCTCCTCGCTCTGGCCGCCGCCGCCAACGTCGGTTCGGCTGCCACCCTGATCGGCAACCCCCAGAACATGCTGATCGGCCAGAGCTTGCACCTCTCCTTCAGCGGCTACCTGCAAACTGCCCTGCTCCCCTCCCTGCTCGGCCTGGGGGTCGTCTGGGGGGTCGTCGCCCGCAGCTTCCGCGGCCGCTGGACGCTCACCCTGGCGGTGCCGGAGGTCCCGGCTCCCTCCTTCAACGGCTGGCAGACCGGCAAGGGGGTGGCGGTGCTGGCGGCGCTCATGCTCGCCTTCCTCTTCACCTCCTGGCCGCGGGAACTGGTCGCCCTGGCGGCCGCCGCCTTGCTGCTGACCAGTCGCCGCACCGCCTCACGCTCTTTTCTCAGCCTGGTCGACTGGCCGCTGCTGGTGCTGTTCATCGCCTTGTTCGTGGTCAACCATGGCCTGGCCGCCTCCGGCCTGCTGGCCCAGGCGCTGGCCGGGGTGCGTTCGGCAGGGGTCGACCTGGCCGATCCGGCCTGGCTGTTTGCCGCCACCGCCCTCCTCTCCAATCTGGTTTCCAACGTACCGGCGGTCATGCTGCTGCTGCCGGCCGCCGAGCACCCGCTGGCCGGTCCGATCCTCGCCCTGGCCAGCACCCTGGCCGGCAACCTGTTCATCATCGGCAGCATCGCCAACATCATCGTCATCGAGCAAGCCTCCCGCTTCGGAGTCACCATCTCCTGGCGCGAACACGCCCGCATCGGCGTGCCGGTCACCGTAGTGACTCTGGCGATGGCGGCGGGATGGCTGTGGTGGCTGGCGTGATGCGAGGAGACAGGGGGAAAGAGTAGCTACTCTAGGTTGATAGGTGGAAGGCTGATCAAAAGCCCCCAGATGCAAGGCACCCGAAAGGATGAGGGAGAAGACCGGGGAGGCCGATCAAAAGTGCCTGGATGCAAGGCGGACGAATCCCGAGGAGTGAGGCGTACCGGAAGGTACGTCGCAGCGACGAGGGTGAGGACAACGCAGCAGACGGGCGCTTTTCATCGGCCGAGTCAGGAGGCTGATCAAAAATGCCCGGATGCAAGGCACCCGAAATCCTGAAGCCTAAGGCGTACCGCAAGGTACGTCGTGACTGAAGGATGAGGGTAACGCCGCAGACGGGCGTTTTTCATCAGCCCGCTGACAGCCGGCGCAGCCTGTTCGTCAGCAAATGCGCCAGGCGGGTCGGTTCGGGCATGCGATACCCCCGACAACAAGCGAGTGTCAGCTCGGCAGCGGCAGGGATGTCGATCAGGTGGCCGGGGGAGACGAACAGCGGCTTGACCCGGTCGCGGGTGGTCAGGACCGTCCCGACCTCTTCTCCCGCATGCACCAGCGGTACCCGCTCCCCCCGGCGACTCCCCACCTCGGGATGCTCCCCGCACAGCCGGCTCTTGGCGCAGCCGACCGTCGGGCGCCGCAGCCAGAGCCCCAGGTGACTGGCAAGACCGAGACGGCGAGGGTGGGCGATCCCCTGGCCATCGACCAGAACCAGGTCCGGCACCGTCCGCAGGCGGGCAAAAGCTTCGAGCAGGATCGGCAGTTCCCGAAAAGAGAGAAGACCGGGGATGTAGGGGAAGAAGACTTGATCGACCGCGGAAGCTTCTTCGAGCAGGACCAGATCGGGGAAGGAGAGGACAACGACGCCGGCGAAAAACTGATGGCCATGCTTCTCGTAGGAGACGTCGACTCCGGCCACGGTGTCGAGGGGGGAGGGAAAGCCGGGGCGAAGCTCGATCTCCCCGGCCAGTTGCCGTTGCAAGACGATGGCCTGGCGGTAATCGACGGCCCAGTCGTGCAACCGGGACAATTCCATCGGCTCAGTTGCCGCTGCGCAGCAGTTTTCTCCCCGCCTGGAAGAGAATTTCCACCTTCGCCGGCGGCAGCACCGCCTTGACCACCCCCATGCCGAAAGTCGGATGTCTGACCAGCTCCCCGGCCTTGAAAGCGCGCTCCATACTGTAGGGGCGGGCCGATTCCGAGTCGCCCCGGCCGACCATCGACTCCCACTCTTCGGCGTCCGCGACCGCCGCCCGGTTGCGGGGAGCACGGGGTTCGCGCGGCGCCGCCTTGGCGGAGGTCGAGCGCGGCTGAGCTTCCTTGGTCGACACCGGTTTAGCCGTAGAGGGGGGATAGTAGTTGTGGATACCGTCGCAGATGTTGCATTGAACCCGCACGACCCGTCCTTCGACCATGGCCACGATAATGTGGTTGGTCACTTCCTTGCAGCGGGTACAGCGGGACTCGATATGGTCGCCGGCAGCCTTCGGCCGCTTGGTCATAAGTCTCCTTGAAATAAAAAAACCACAGGAAACCTGTGGTTTCGTGTCTGCCTTGATGGCTTGGGATTTATAGCATTGGCGCCCCTTTCTGTCAAGGCGCGACCTCCCCTTTGGCCAGCTGGTGATCAGCCTGAACAGCTAACGGCTCACCACGTTTTGCGGCGCACCGGCCAGGAACGCCTCGATGTTGGTCGCGGCTGTGGCCAGCAGCCGCTGACGGGCGGCGCGGGTAGCCCAGGCGATGTGGGGAGTGACGAAACAGTTGGGGGCGGTCAGCAGCGGATGGCTCACCGGCGGCGGCTCCTGGCACAGGACATCCAGTCCGGCACCGGCCAGCCGCTTCTGCTTGAGGGCCAGCGCCAGCGCCTCCTCGTCGACCAGCGGACCGCGGCCGGTGTTGATCAGGTAGGCGCTCGGTTTCATCATTCGCAAACGCGCTTCATTGACCATCTGCCGGGTGTCAGCCGTCAGTGGACAATGCAACGTGATGACATCACTGGTGCGAAAGAGGTCGTCGAGCTCGACAAAAGTTGCTCCCACCTGCGCCGCCTCGGCCGCATGCCGCTGAGGATGGGGGGTATGGACGTTGATCGCCATCCCCATGGCCTGCCCGATGCGGGCCACACGACGACCGATGGCGCCAAAACCGATGATGCCCAGAGTCAAACCGTCCAGCTCGATCAGCGGCCGGTCCCAGAAACTGAAGTCAGGGCATTCGCTCCACTGCCCCCAGCGGCTCAGATGGGCATGGTGCCCCACCTGCTGGGTCAGTTCGAGCAGCAGAGCAAAGACCATCTGGGCCACCGAGGCGGTGCTGTAGGCGGGGACGTTGGTCACCACCACCCCCCGCTGCCGGGCCGCCTCCAGGTCGACCACGTTGTAACCGGTGGCCAGAACACCGAGATAGCGAAGCTGCGGCAGAGCCCCGATCGTCGCCGCATCGAGGAAGACCTTGTTGATCAGCACCAGCGGCGCCCCGGCCGCTCTCGCCAGCAGCTGGTCCGGCGCGGTGCGCTCATGGACGGTCAGTTCCCCCAGCGCTTCCAGGGGGGCCCAGGTCAGGTCCCCAGGGTTCAGGGTATAGCCATCGAGGACAACAATTTTCATTCGACTTCTCCGAGCCTCACCCTGTTGGTCCGGCAGTAATCGCCGAAGGAGGAGTTCGCCAACTGCCGATAGATGGCTGCCACCCCTTCTTCGATTTCGGCACAGCGCTGAAAAAACTTCCTCATCCTTGCCGCCTCCAGAGGGTCAAAGCAGACAGACCCGATTCCTTCCCTGCCGTTTCGCTTCGTACATGGCCCGGTCCGCCCGTTCCAGAATTTCCACGACTGTGTCATGCTGGCGCACCTCGGTGATCCCCAGGCTCAGAGAGACCGTCTCGCCGGTCGCCGGACACGGCTCGGCCGCCGTCTGCTCCCGCAAATTCTCCGCCAAAATGCAGGCATCGCCCGCCCTGGTGGCAGGCAGAAGCAGGACGAACTCTTCCCCCCCGTAGCGCCCGACCATGTCGACCCGGCGCAGCAGGCTGCGCAGGCGGCCGGCGACCCAGGCCAGCGTCTGATCGCCAATCAGGTGGCCGAAGCGGTCGTTGACCAGCTTGAAATGGTCAAGATCGACGAATATCAGTGAAAAAGTGGTGTGATAGCGTGAAAACCGCTCCATCTCCCGTTCCAGGGCGTTGAGAATGGCCCGGCGGTTGGGCAGTTGCGTCAGCTGATCGATATTGACCAGCCGTTGCAGGTCGTGATTCAACTGCTCCACCTGCACAAAGGTGGAGGCATCGGCAAAGACCTCTACCGCTCCGACGATTTTTCCCCGCTGGTCACGAATGGGAGCGACCTTCACCTCCACCGGCAGACGCCGGCCATCTTTTTGCCGCAGGAAAATCCGTTCCTCCCTCGACTCACCGGTTTCCATGGCCTGGGCCAGGGGACACGCATCCTGGCATAAGGGGCGCATCTGGGCATCGACATGCTCGAGCAGGTTGTCCTGGCAGCAGCGACCGGCCACTTCGGCGGCGGCGAAGCCGGTCAACTGCTCGGCGCCCCGGTTCCAGTAGAGGATCCGCCGCTCGCGGTCGACGAAGTAAACCGCCTCACCGAGTTGGTCGAGGATCTGTTTGTACAACCAGGGGGTGAGCTTCACGCCGGATCCTCCCTTACTTCCCCGCATTCCATCGAGCAATGAGATTAACCCGGTTTTGCCGGGGGGGTCAACGCAAGAAAAAATGGCCCCCGGGTCTCCCCGGGGGCCATCATTTTTCAGCGCCCGCTGTGCTGGCTTATTTTTTCTCCTCCAGCAGCACCGCATGGGCCGCCGCCAGCCGGGCAATGGGGACCCGGAAGGGGGAACAGGAGACGTAGTCGAGGCCGATCTGGTGACAGAAGATGACGCTGGAAGGCTCGCCGCCGTGTTCGCCGCAAATCCCCAGCTTGATCTCCGGCCGGGTCGCCCGCCCTTTTTCGCACCCCATCTTCACCAACTGGCCGACCCCGGTCTGATCGAGGGCGACGAAGGGGTCGTTGGGGAAAATCTCGCGCTCGACATAGAAGGGGAGAAACTTGCCGGCGTCGTCACGGGAGAGACCGAAGGTGGTCTGAGTCAGGTCGTTGGTGCCGAAGGAGAAGAAATCGGCCTCCACGGCGATCTCATCGGCGGTCAGAGCGGCCCGCGGCAGCTCGATCATGGTACCGATCAGATATTCGATCTTGATCCCGTAGCGGCCGATCACTTCCTCGGCCACGGCGACCGCGTTCTCCCGCATGATTTTCAGCTCCTTCACGTGGGCGACCAGCGGGATCATGATCTCCGGCACGATCAGGTACCCTTCGTTTTTCACCAGTTCGCAGGCCGCCTCCATGATCGCCTGTACCTGCATGTCGTAGATCTCGGGGAAGGTGAGCCCCAGCCGGCAGCCGCGGTGGCCAAGCATCGGGTTGAATTCATGCAGGAAATCGACCTTCCCCTTGAGTGCCGCGGCCGACACTTTCATCACCTGGGCCAACTCCTCGAGATCCTTTTCGCTGTGCGGCAGGAACTCGTGCAGCGGCGGGTCGAGCAGGCGGATGGTCACCGGCAGCCCCTTCATCTCCCGGAAGATGCCGAGAAAATCCCCCTTCTGCATCGGCAGGATCTTGGCCAGCGCCCGCTTGCGCCCCTCGAGATCGGCAGCGAGGATCATCTCCCGCACCGCCATGATCCGCTCCCCTTCGAAGAACATGTGCTCGGTGCGGCACAGGCCGATCCCCTCGGCGCCGAAGTCGCGGGCCACTTTGGAGTCGTTGGGGGTGTCGGCATTGGTGCGTACCTTGAGCCGGCGAAAGGAGTCGACCCACTGCATCAGCTGGCCGAACTCCCCGGTCAGCTCCGGCTGAACCGTCGGCACCGCCCCCTGGATCACCTCACCAGTGGAGCCGTCGAGAGTGATCACATCCCCCTGGCTGATGACCACCCCTTGGCGGGTGGTGAACTGCTGCGCCTTGTAGTCGACTTTCATATCGCCGCAGCCGGCGACACAGCACTTGCCCATGCCGCGGGCGACGACCGCGGCGTGGGAGGTCATGCCACCGCGGGCGGTGAGAATCCCTTGGGCGGCGTGCATGCCGTGGATGTCCTCGGGGCTGGTTTCGGTCCGGACCAGAATCACCTTCAGCCCGATTTTGGCCGCCTCCTCGGCGGCTTCGGCCGAGAAGACCACTTCGCCGCAGGCGGCTCCAGGCGAGGCCGGGAGCCCCTTGCACAGGAGGGTTCGCGGCGCTTTGGGGTCGAGGGACGGATGCAGCAACTGGTCGAGCTGCTGCGGATCGATGCGCAGCACCGCCTCTTTTTCCGTAATCAGCCCCTCGCGCACCATGTCGACGGCGATCTTGACCGCCGCCTGAGAGGTGCGCTTGCCGTTGCGGGTCTGCAGCATGAAGAGTTTGCCGGTTTCAATGGTGAATTCGATGTCCTGCATGTCCCGGTAATGCTTCTCCAGAACCTCCTGGATCTGCATCAGCTGGCGATACGATTCGGGCATCACCTCTTCCATCGAAGGGAGGGTGCCGTCCCCCTGCTGCTTGTTGATCGGCTGCGGAGTGCGGATGCCAGCCACCACGTCTTCGCCCTGGGCATTGACCAGGAATTCGCCGAAGAAGACCTTTTCACCGGTGGAGGGGTTGCGGGTAAAGGCGACGCCGGTGGCGCAATCGTTCCCCATGTTGCCGAAAACCATCGACTGGACATTGACTGCGGTCCCCCATTCGGCGGGGATATTGTTCAGGCGGCGATAGGTTTTGGCCCGGGGGTTCATCCAGGAGCCGAAGACGGCGCCGATGGCTCCCCACAGCTGCTCCTGCGGGTCTTCGGGGAAGGGGCGGCCGAGGACCTCCTTGATCTTGTTCTTGAACAGGCCGACCAGCTCCTTGAGATCGGCGGCGGTCAATTCGGTGTCGAGGCGAACGCCGCGATTCTCCTTCATCTGGTCCATGAGGTGGTCAAGATCTTCCTTGTCCATGTCCATGACCACGTCGGAGTACATCTGGACGAAACGCCGGTAGGCATCGTAGGCGAAGCGGGGGTCGCCGCTCTGCTCGATGATCCCCTGCACGGTGCTGTCATTGAGACCGAGATTGAGGACGGTGTCCATCATCCCCGGCATCGAGGCGCGGGCTCCCGAGCGCACCGAGACCAGCAGCGGGTTTTTCGCATCGCCGAAGCGCTTGCCCATCAACTGCTCGATGCGGCGCAGGTTCTCATTCACTTCTGCCGTCAACGCTGCCGGGTATTGGCGGTTGTTCTTGTAGAACTCGGTGCAGACCTCGGTGGAAAGGGTGAAACCGGGCGGCACCGGCAGACCGATGGCGGTCATCTCCGCCAGGTTGGCCCCCTTGCCGCCGAGCAGGTTCTTCATGTCGCCCCGCCCTTCGGCCTTGCCGTCACCGAAGAAGTAGACAAATTTCTCCGCCATTGCTTTTTCCTCCCCCGCTTTCACGACCTTGAGCGCTTCTTGACCGACTTTCACAGCCATTCCAGGTATCCTCCTCCAGGACAGGTTGGTATCGGGGATTCAACCCCGCATTTATACCACCGCTCCGCTCACGCCTCGGCGATTCGGGAGAAATCGGCGGTCCCCTTGAACAACTTGGCCACGGCTGTCAGCAGTGCGAGACGGTTTTCCCGAACCGCCTCCTCCTTGGCCATGACCATGACTCCATCGAAAAAGGCATCCACCGTCCCGCGCAAGGTGGCGATGGCCTGCAGCGCCGCCGGGTAATCCCCGGCCCGGACCCGCGCCTCCACTTCCCCCTGCACCTGCTGCAAGGCAGTGAACAGCTCCTGTTCGCAGGCGGCTTCGAACAGAGCCGGGTTGACCGGCCTGTCTAAACCGTCCTTAATGATATTCACGATCCGTTTGAATGCAACTGCCAGCGGCCCGAAATTTTCCATCCCCTTGAGAGCGGTCAGCGCCTTGACCCGGGCCAGAGCGTCCAGTGGCTCTTCGAAGGCGGCCGCCAGGACCGCATCGACCACATCCTGCGGCCAGTTCTGGGCCGTGAGCATGTGGAAGAAGCGGGTGCGGAAGAACTCCAGCACCTCGGCCCGGACCTCGGCCATCGGCCGGGTCAGCTTCGGCTCGAGAAGGGCCAGGCTCTGTTCGACCAGCTGCGGCAGGGAGAGCCGGAACCCTTGAGAAAGGACGATATTAAGGATGCCGATGGCATTGCGTCGCAGGGCAAACGGGTCGGCGGTGCCGGTCGGAATCAGCCCGACGCCGAAGCAGCCGCAGACGGTATCGATCTTGTCGGCCAGGGAGACGAAAGCGCCGACGGTATCGGAGGGGAGTGGGCCACCGGCCTGGGTCGGCAGGTAGTGTTCGTAAATCGCCGTGCAGACCCGGGGGTCGGCCCCTTCCAGGCGGGCGTACTCACGACCCATCACCCCCTGCAGCTCGGGGAATTCGTAGACCATGCCGGTCTCCAGGTCACACTTGGCGAGCAGGGCGGCCCGCTCGGTCAGCGCCCGGGAGGCCGGGTCGAACTGGTCGGCCAGCCAGAGGGCGAGCTGGCGAAAGCGCATCACCTTTTCGTAGCTGGTCCCCAGCTTGGCCTGGTAAACCACGTTTTTCAGATCGCCCAGGCGGTTCTCCAGCGGCACTTTCTGATCTTCTTTCCAGAAGAACATGGCGTCGGAGAGGCGGGCCCGCAGCACCCGCTCGTTCCCCCGCACCACCACCTGCGGCTCTTCGGGCCGGGTGTTGGCGACGGTGATGAAACGCGGCAGCAGGCGGCCGTCCGCCCCGGTGAGGGTGAAGTAGCGCTGATTGGTGCGCATGGTGGAGATCAGCAGCTCCCGCGGCAGCTCCAGGTATTTCTCCTCGAAAGAGCCGCACAGCGGGGTGGGGTCTTCGACCAGAAAGCAGACTTCTTCCAGTAATGAGGGGTCGACGTTGACCTCGCCACCGAGGCTGTGCGCCACCCGCTCCACCTCCCGGCGGATGATCTCCCGCCGGCGGTTCTGGTCGGCGATGACGAAGCGGCGCTCCAGCTCCTTCTCCCAGCCGGCGGCATCCGCAACGGGGAACGCTTCCGGCGCCATGAAACGGTGGCCCCGCGACAGGTTGCCGCTTTGCAGGTTGCCAAAGGCCAGGGGGACGACGATGCCGTCGAACAGGGCGACGATCCAGTGGACCGGCCGGGCGAAGCGGACCTCGAGATCCTTCCAGCGCATCGATTTGCGAAAAGGGATGGCAGCGATCACCCGTGCCAGCATCTCCGGCAGCAGGTCGGCCACCGGCCGCCCCTCCAGCACTTTGGAGATGTAGACATAGGCCCCTTTGTCGGTCTGCATCTGGGAGAGCTCGGAAGCCTCCACGCCGTTGGCGCGGGCAAAGCCGAGAGCGGCCTTGGTCGGATTCCCCTGGGGGTCGAAGGCGACCTGCACCGAGGGGCCGGTAACGGTCAGCTCCTGGCGCTCCTGCCCGGTGGCGACTCCGCTCACCACCACCGCCAGACGGCGGGGGGTAGCCAGGGTGCGCACGCTGTCGAAGCGGACCCGGGCCGTCTCCAGCTCCTTGCGCAGCAGCCGCTCCAGGTCGGCCATGGCCGGGGGGAGGAAGCCGGCGGGGATTTCCTCCGTGCCTATTTCAAGAAAGAGTTCAGCGGACATGGTATCTCCATTCGGAAGCTGTCAGCAATCAGCTATCAGCGGTCAGCTAAAGGCTGAAAGCTGAAAGCTGAAAGCCGAGAGCTGATCGCTATTTTTTCAGCAGCGGAAACCCCATCTTCTCCCGTTGCGCCACATACCCTTCGGCGCACAGACGGGCCAGGTTGCGCACCCGGCCGATGTAGCCGGCACGTTCCGTTACCGAAATGGCGCCGCGGGCATCGAGCAGGTTGAAGGAGTGGGAGCATTTGAGGACGAAATCGTAGGCCGGAAAGACCAGCTTGTTCTCCGTCAGCCGGATGCACTCCCGTTCGTACATGTCGAACAGGGTGACCAGCATGGCGGTGTCGGCCAGTTCGAAATTGTAGGTGGAGAACTCGACTTCGGTCTGGTGGTGGATGTCGCCGTAGCGGATCCCCTTGGTCCATTCCAGATCATAGACGTTATCGACCCCCTGCAGGTACATGGCGATCCGCTCGCAGCCGTAGGTGATCTCCGCCGCCACCGGCCGCAGGTCGATACCGCCGGCCTGCTGGAAATAGGTGAACTGGGTGATCTCCATCCC
>JACZKF010000399.1 GCA_014860175.1 Desulfuromonadales bacterium
CGCCTACTGCCTGCGCCATACGCAGGAGCGGGGACTTGCCCGCCTCACCGTCTATGGTGAGTTTCTGCACAAGCATCCGCCGCTGTGGGAAGCGGAGATCTGGGAGAACACCGCCTGGAGCTGTTCCCACGGGGTCGACCGGTGGCGGGCCGACTGCGGCTGCCGCAGTGGCGGCAACGACTGGCACCAGAAGTGGCGCGCCCCGGTGCGGGAGGCGATGGACTGGCTGGCCGCCGAACTCGCCCTGATCTACGAACGGGAGATGGGGCGCCTGGTCCGCGACCCCTGGCAGGCTCGCGACGCCTACATCGAAGTGATTCTCGACCGCTCCCCGGCCCGGGTGCGGGAGTTTTTCCATCGCCATAGCGGCCGCGAATTCAGTCCGCAGGAGAGTGTGCAGGCGCTGCGTCTGCTGGAGATGCAGCGCCAGGCGATGCTGATGTTTACCAGCTGCGGCTGGTTCTTCGACGAGGTCTCCGGCATCGAGTCGACCCAGACTCTCGCCTATGCCGGCCGCGCCATGCAGCTCGCCCAGGTGGCGGCCGGGATCGACCTGGAGCCCGACTACCTGCGGCGGCTGGAGAAAGCCCCGAGCAATCTCCCCGGGTGGGGAGACGCCGCCCGCGTTTTCGAGACCGCCGTCAAGCCTGGCCGCATCGACCTGCTGCGGGTCGGCGCCCACCAGGCGATCGCCTCTTTGTTCCAGGAGGCTGGCGACGAACGCCGGATCTACTGCTACACCACTGGCCAGCGGGAAGCGGAGCACCTGAGGGCCGGGATGATCCAGCTCTCCCTCGGCCACACCCGGGTGCGCTCCGAAATCACCTGGGCCGAGGCCGACTTCACCTACGCCGTAGTTCACCTGGGAGGGCAAAATGTCAGCGCCGGCATCGGTCCGGCGGCCGCGGCGGGGGCATTCGAAGAGATGCGCGCCGCTTTCCGGGAGCTCTCGGCCGACAGCGACATTCCAGGGCTGGTACGGCTGCTGGACAGCTGTTTTGACCATCAGTACACCCTGCGGCACCTGTTTCGGGACGAACAGCGCAAAGTGGTGCGGCACGTCATGGCCCCTACCTTGAAGGAGCTGGAGACGACGTTCCGCAGCATCTACAGCAACCAGTTCACCCTGGTGCGCTTTCTCCACACCATCGCCATGCCGGTGCCGCCGGAGTTGGCCCGGCCGGTGGAGATCGCCCTCAAGGGGGAGATGCGGCGGCTGCTGCAGGCCGAGCTCCCCCAGCTCGAGGAGGTTCGCCGCCTGGCCGGGGAGATGCGCCAGGTGGGGGTGACCATCGAGCAGTCGGGTCTGGCCCGTCTGGCCGGCAGCCGGCTGCAGGGCGCTCTCGAGCGCCTCAGCCGCGACCCGGACGATCTGCCGCTGCTGATCTGGCTGGGGGAGTTTCTCGACCTGTTTCGGGAGCTGCCCCTCGATATCGAACTGTGGCAGGCCCAAAACAGCTACTTTGCCCTGTGGCGCCCCTCCCTCGCCCGGCTTTCGGCAACCACCCTCGACCCCTTTCTCGAACTGGGGCGAAAACTGCGCATAAAGGTCGACTGATGCGAATCCCGGCCGCCACCTACCGCCTGCAGTTCACCCCCGAGTTCGGCTTCGAGCAGGCCCGGGAGATCGTCCCCTATCTGCGCGCCCTGGGGGTGAGCGATCTCTATGCCTCGCCGATCTTTCACGCCCGGCCGGGGAGCCTGCACGGCTATGACGTGGTCGATCCCAACGCCTTCAACCCGCAGCTCGGCACCCCCGAGAGCTTCCAGCGCCTGCTGAAGCAGGTGCGCCTTGAAGATTTGGGGTGGCTGCAGGATATCGTCCCCAACCACATGGCCTTTGACCGGGGGAACCACTACCTGGTCGATCTGCTCGAGAACGGCGCCAGTTCCCGCTATTATCAGTTTTTTGACATCGGCTGGGAGCATTTCTACGACATTCTGCAGGGGCGGGTGCTCGCCCCCTTTCTCGGCAGTTTCTATGGCGAGGCGCTGGAGAGCGGCCAGCTGCAACTCACCTACGATGAAGAAGGGTTCTCGGTCAACTACTACGCCATGCGTTTCGCCCTGAAGATCGAATCCTACCTGCACCTGCTTCTCCCCTGCCAGGAGTTGCTGCGCGGCCGTCTGGGGGATGAGAATTCCGATTACGTCCAGCTGTTGGGGGTCCTTTACGTGCTCAAGACCTTGCGCGTCGAGGCCGGGGAGCTCGACCGTTACAACCAGATCAAGTTCATCAAGAACACCCTGTGGAATCTCTACCGCAAAAACCAGGATATCCGCCGCCAGATCGACCATACTCTCACCGAGTACAACGGCCGCCCCGGCGATCGGGAGAGCTTCACCCCGCTCGACCATCTGCTGGGCGACCAGAATTTCCGCCTCTCGTTCTGGAAGGTGGCGGCCGAGGAGATCAACTATCGCCGATTTTTCAGCATCAACGACCTGATCTCCCTGCAGGCCGAACGGGAGGAGGTCTTCGCCGAGACTCACCGCCTGATTCTCGAGCAGACGGCAGCCGGAAACTTCACCGGCTTGCGGATCGACCACATCGACGGCCTGTGCAACCCGGCCCAGTATCTCGAGCGTCTGCGGCGTCAGGCCGGCGACCAGATCTACATCGTCGTCGAAAAGATCACCGCCCCCGGTGAGCCGCTTCCCGACTGGCCGATCCAGGGGACCACCGGCTATGAATTCATGAACCGCGTCGGCGGCCTGTTCTGCCGCCAGCAGAACGCCCGCGCCTTCAGCCGCCTCTATGCCTCTTTCATCGGCAGCGAGACCCCCTTCGAGGAGATGGTCTACGAGAAGAAGAAGCTGATGGTCGAGCGGCACATGATGGGGGATATCAACAATCTCGCGCACCTGCTCAAGACCATCGCCAGCCGCCACCGCTATGGCATCGACATCACCATGTACAGCCTGCGCCGGTCGTTGATCGAGATCATGGCCGCCTTCCCCGTCTACCGCAGCTACCTGCACCCGCAGGGGGAGCGGGAAGCCGACCGCCGCTACATCCACCAGGCGATCCAGGCCGCCCTGGCCCGCAACCCCGGGCTGGCCAACGAGTTCCGTTATCTGGAGAAGATCCTGCTGTTGGCCTTCGACGAATTCGTCAGCCCCGAAGAGCAGCAGGAGTGGCTGCATTTCGTCATGCGCTTCCAGCAGTTTACCGGTCCGCTGATGGCCAAGGGGTTCGAGGACACCCTGCTCTACGTCTACAATCGTCTGCTGTCGCTCAACGAGGTCGGCGGCGCCCCCGAGCGCTTCGGCTTCAGCGGCGAGGAGTTTCACGCCTACTGCCAGCGGCGCCAGGCCGAGTGGCCCCATGCCCTGTCGGCCACCGCCACCCACGACCACAAGCGGGGGGAGGACATGCGCGCCCGCCTGCAGGTCCTCTCCGAACTCCCCCAGGAGTGGGGGCGGCAGCTGCGCGCCTGGAGCCGCCTCAATCGCCGGCACAAAGGGCGCCTCGGCCGGCGCAAGATGCCGTCGGCCAACGACGAGTACTTCTTTTACCAGACGCTGCTCGGCACCTGGCCCTTCAGCGACTTCGACCGGCAGGAGTATCTCGACCGGATCAAGGAGTATGCGGTGAAGGCGGTGCGCGAGGCCAAGGTCTATACCGCCTGGATCAAGCCGGACCAGGAGTATGAGCAGACCTACCTCGATTTCGTGGAAAAGATTCTCAGCGACGAACCTTTTATGAGCGAATTTCTCCCCTTCCAGCGGCGCCTCGCCTGGTACGGGATGAGCAACTCCCTCGGCCAGCTGCTGCTCAAGATGACCGCTCCCGGCGTCCCCGACTTCTACCAGGGGACCGAACTGTGGGACCTCTCTCTGGTCGACCCGGACAACCGCCGGCCTGTCGATTACCGCTGGCGCCGGCAGTTGCTGGCGCAGCTGCAGGTGGCGGCCAAAAAGGATCTGCCGGCGCTGCTGGCCGAGCTGTTGGCCCATCCCGAGGACGGTCGGATCAAGCTGTATCTGCTCTGGCGCGCCCTGACCGGCCGCCACCAGCAGCTGGAGCTGTTCCAGACCGGGGATTACCTGCCGCTGACGGTGGAAGGGCGAGGCGCCGACCACCTGTTTGCCTTTGCCCGCCGGCAGGGTGGGAAGAGCGCCCTGGTGGTCGTCCCCCGCTTTCTCACCAGTCTGGTGGCGGCGGAGGAATGGGCGCTGGGCGAACCGGTCTGGAAGGATACCTTGATTCATCCTCCGCCAGGGGAGACGACCGGCTGGCGCAACATTCTCACGGATGAGCCGGTGGCGGCCGGCGACCGCCTGAAGGCCGCGGACCTCCTGCACCGTTTCCCGCTGGGGCTGCTCCTGCCGCTTCCTTGAGGGGAAATTTCTTTGCAAAAAGGAGCGGTTCTGTTAGATTTCCCCTTTGTTATTGCCGATTCTCTGCAATTTCGAGGGGGACATGCAGTTCTTCAAGCGCTTGTCGATCCAGCACAAGCTGGCCATCATCATCATGGCCACCAGCACCCTGGTGCTGCTGATCTCCTCGGCCGTCTTCCTCTACTCGGAAATCGTCTCCTTTCGCCGCAGTGCCGTCAACCAGGTGACCTCCCTGGCCGGCATCATCGCCGCCAGCGGCCGACTCCCCCTTCGTTTCAACGATTTCCAGACCATCGAAGAGATCCTGACCCCCCTCGGTTCGGAACCCGGAATCGTTCTTGGACTGGTCTACAACCGCTCGGACCAGGCCATGGCGCGCTATCTGCGCCCCGGGGAGAGCCTGGCGGAGCTGGGGGCCAGCAGTCGAGAGATCGGCGAGCAGATGCCGCAGATCCTCGCCTCCGGCCAGGCTTTTCAGTCTTTTCACCACGGCTACCTGGATGTGGTGGTACCGGTCCTCGACCGGGGAGAGAAGATCGGGGCGGTCTATCTGCGCTCCGATCTGGGATTGCTGCGCCAGCAGCTCATCAAGCTGGTGATCGGTTCCCTGGCGGTCCTTGGCGCCTCCTTCCTGGTCGCCGGTCTCCTCTCCTTTCGCTTGCAAAGGTTCATTTCCCATCCGCTGCTGCAGCTGGTCAGGCTGATGGAGACCATCTCCCGGGAGAAAGATTTCACCATCCGCGGGGAGAAAACCACCGATGACGAGATCGGTACCCTGATCGACGGCTTCAACGGCATGCTGGCGCAGATCGAAAGTCGAGATCAAGAGCTGGCCAGACATCGGCAGAGCCTGGAAGAGCAGGTACGGCTGCGGACACACGACCTGAACACGGCCAACGAACAGCTCAACCGGGCAATCATCGATCTCGCTCAGGCCCGGGATGCGGCCGAGCAGGCGTCCCAGGCCAAGTCGCTGTTTCTCGCCAACATGAGCCACGAGATCCGCACCCCGATGGTCGGCGTGCTCGGGATGACCGAGTTGATGATGAAGAGCGGCCTGAGCGAGCAGCAGCGGGCCATGGCCGGCACCGTCTATCGCTCGGGCGAGGCACTGCTGACCATCTTGAACGACATCCTTGATTTTTCCAAGATCGAGGCCGGCAAGCTGGAGTTGGAGAAGATCGAGTTCGATCTGGCTGAAGTCGTCGAGGAAGCGGTCGTGCTGTTGGCGGAGAAGGGCTATGCCAAAGGGGTGGAGGTCATTCTCGAGCTGCCGTCGGATCCCCCCCCCCGGCTCCTTGGCGATCCGGGGCGACTGCGGCAGATCGTCCTCAACCTGGTCAGCAACGCCATCAAGTTCACCGACCATGGGGAGGTCGCGCTCCGCCTGAGCTGCCTGCGGGAGACCCGGCGGGAGCTGGTGCTGCAGATCGAGGTCGAGGATACCGGTATCGGCATCGAGCCCGAGGTCCAGCAACGGATCTTCGACTCCTTTTCCCAGGCCGACAACTCCACCTCCCGCCGCTTCGGCGGCACCGGCCTCGGCCTGTCGATCGTCCGCGAACTGGTCCATCTGATGGGGGGGGAGATGGCGGTGGCCAGCGAGCCGGAGAAAGGATCGACTTTCCGGCTGAGCTGCCGGCTGGAAAAAGCCAAAGTCCGAAGGGTGCCGACGGTCTCGCCCGGGTTCCCTCCCGAGTTGAAGGGGGCCCGGGCCGTCCTGGCGATGCCGAATGCCACTGCCCGGGGGGCTCTACGGCATCAACTGACGGCTCTCGGACTGCCGGTGCAAGGGGC
>JACZKF010000400.1 GCA_014860175.1 Desulfuromonadales bacterium
CGGTGCCGGGCCGGTCGGGGTAGCGGCCGACCAGCACCGCCAGGGCGTGGTCGGTGGCGGCCAGGGTGTTTTCGAACGAGGGGCGGCGGGACTGGGCGGTAGCCAGATTCTGCCGCGACTGGTAGACGTCGAGGGCGGGGACCAGCCCCTCCCGATAGCGGCGCTCCACCCGCTCCAGGGTGTCGCCGAAGGCGGCGATATTGCGGTCGGCCAATGCCAGCTGGGCCCGCTGCTCCACCGCCAGGAAATAAAGGTCGGCCACCTGGGCCGAAAGGGTCAGGTAAAGGGACTTGAACTCTTCCCGGGAGGCGGCCGCCTCCCGCCGGGCGGCCTCGGTGCGGGAGGCGAGCCGGCGCCAAAGATCGATTTCGAAGGCGGCCGGAACCGAGAGACTGTAGGTCTCCTCCGTGAGGGGACCGAAGGGGCCGAGGCTTTGGCGCCGGCGGCCGCCGGCCCCGGTCAGGTCGAGAGTCGGCCGCTGACCGGCGGCGGTGCTGCGCAGGCTCGCCGCCGCCTGTTCGAGGCGGGCATACCCCTGGGCCAGATCGAGGTTGCCGGCGAAGGCCGCCGTCATCAGATCGTTCAACTGGGGGTCGGTAAAGGCTTCCCACCAGCGGGCGAAGTCCGCTTCCGCCACCGCCGCTGTTTCCTGATAGGCCGGTGGAATCGGGGTCGGCAGGGTCGCCTGCTGCGGCCGATGCACGGCACAGCCGGCGAGCAAGACCGGGAGGCAAAGCAGCGCCGCCATCGCCTTCAGCTGCATGAGGCCTCCATGCCGGCGGTGAGAAAATCGAGAACTTGCGAGGTGAGCGAGGCGGCGTCGGCTGCCGGCGTCACTCCCGGCGGCACGATCTGAAACCGGCCGGCCAGGCACATGGTGTGGCTCAGGGCGCCGAGGGCGAAATGCAGCCGCCAGAACAGGTCGCTGCGCGACAGCTGCGGCAGCGCCTCGGCCAGAGTCTCGTAGAGGAGGAGGAAAATCGGCTCCATCAGGCGCATGAAGATTTTGCGCAGGGTGTCGTCGGGATCGGCAATCGCCCGCCCGACCAGCCGCACAAAGGCTTCGGCTCCCGGGTCGCGGTCGCGAAAGGCGAGGGTCGGCTCGACAAAGGCTTGCAGTACCTGGCGGGAGGTGGGGCGCTCGGCACCGAGCCGCAGCTGCTGCAGATTGCGGCTGCGCAGTTCGTTGAGCGGCAGCAATCGCCGTTCGAAGACCGCGGCCAGCAGCGCCTCCTTGGAGCCGAAATGATAGTTCACCGCCGCCAGGTTGGCCTTGGCCTCGGCCGTCAGTTGCCGTAGCGAGGTCCCCTGGAAGCCGTCGCTGGCGAAGAGACGCTCGGCGGCATCAAGGAGCCTTTCCTTGGTGTCTGGGCGGGAGAAATTTGCCGGAATTTGTTTCATACGAGCGATTAAAACAAACGTTTGAATGGGCTGTCAAGGAAAAACCGGGCGAGGGTGAAATGGGGGATGGAGCGGGGCTAGGCAAATTGTTTAATCAGCGGCGCACCTCGGGGGGCAACTCCGATCCCAGATTCTCCAGGGCCTCCTCGAGAACGGCAGCGATCTCTTCGTTGCCTTCCCACCGGGCCAGCAGCAGGAGCTCCCGCCAGGGTGCCTGGCGGGAGATGGCTTTGCCGGTGGGGCTGTCGGGGGGGAGAAGTTCGGCCAGATGCTCCAGCAGCCAGTTGACGGCAGCGATCTCCTGCTGCATCTCCCGTCTCGCCTCGGCAAGGGCCGCAAACGGCACTTCCTTGATGTTGTTGTCTCCGGGCATTACGGTTCCTCCCGGCAGAGTCTGGCCGGTTATCGCACCGGTTCGGCCGGCACCGCCTGCAGATGCCAGATCTCCTGGTTGTACTCCTGCATCGTCCGGTCGGTGGAAAAACGGCCGCTGGCGGCGCTGTTGAGAATGCTCATGCGGGTCCAGTGCTCCTGGTCACCGTAGGCCTGGGCCGCCTGCCGCTGCGCCTCGACATAACTGGCAAAGTCGGCCAGGGTCAGCCAAGGGTCGTGCGGGCTGTGCAGGGAGGCGATCAGCGGGTCGAAAATCCCCGGCTCAAACTGGTTGAAGTGGCCACTCTCGAGCAGCCGCATGACCTGCCTGAGCTCCTCATTGCCGGCGATGAGCGCTGCCGGGTCATAGGAGGGGCGCGCCTGCTCCACCTCCTCGGCGGTCATCCCGAAGAGAAAGAAGTTCGCTGCGCCAACCTCCTCGCGGATCTCGATATTGGCGCCATCCAGGGTGCCGATGGTCACCGCGCCGTTCATCATGAATTTCATATTGCCGGTCCCGGAAGCTTCCTTGCCGGCGGTGGAGATCTGCTCCGACAGATCGGTGCCGGGGGCGATAATCTCCATGGCCGAAACCCGGTAGTCGGGGAGGAAGGCGACCCGCAGGCGACTGCCGACCTCCGGGTCGGCATTGACCACGTGGGCCACATTGTTGATCAGCTTGATGATGGTTTTCGCCATGAAGTAGCCGGGAGCCGCCTTGCCGCCGATCAGCACGCAACGGTCGGTCCACCCCTGGAGGTCGCCGCGCTTGAGCCGGTCATACAGATGGATCACGTGCAGGATGTTGAGCAGCTGCCGTTTGTACTCGTGGATCCGTTTCACCTGGACGTCGAACAGCGCCTGCGGGTTGAATTCGACCTCACACTCCTGGCGCACCAAGGCGGCCAGGCGCTCCTTGTTGGCCTGCTTGACCCCGCGCCAGCGTTGACGGAACTCGGGGTCGTCGGCCCGGGGGGCCAGACCGGCCAGCTGCGGCAGGTCGGCGACCCATCCCTGGCCGACGGTGTCGGTAATCAGTCGGGCCAGTGCCGGGTTGCACCAGGCCAGCCAGCGCCGGGGGGTGACGCCGTTGGTCTTGTTGTTGAATTTGGCCGGCCACAGCTCGTAAAAATCGCGGAACAGCCCCTCGGTGAGCAGCCGCGAGTGCAGGGCCGCCACGCCATTGACCGAAAAGCTGCCGACCAGGGCCAGGAAAGCCATGCGCACCATCGGCTCCGGCCCCTCCTCGATGATCGACATCCGCCGCTGGCGCTCGGTATCGCCGGGCCAGTGGCGGGCGACTTCAGCCAGGAAGCGGGCATTGATCTCGTAGACGATCTCCAGCGGCCGCGGCAGCAGCCGTTGGAACAGGCGCACCGGCCACTTCTCCAGCGCCTCGGGGAGCAGGGTGTGATTGGTGTAGGCCATGGTCCGGGTGGTAATACCCCAGGCTTCATCCCAGCCGAGGCCATGCTGGTCGATCAGCAGGCGCATCAGTTCGGGGACGCAGCAGCTCGGGTGGGTATCGTTGAGCTGGAAGACATTTTTGTCGGCGAAGGTCGAGAAGTCCTCCCCCTGGGTGCCCCCCCAGCGGGCCAGCACATCTTGCAGACTGGCCGAGGCGAGGAAATACTGCTGGCGCAGGCGCAGCTCCTTCCCATTTTCGCTGGCATCATTGGGATAAAGGATCATGCTGATGTGCTCGGCCTGGTTTTTGGCGGCCACCGATTCGGGGTAGAGGCCGGCGTTGAACTCGCCCAGATTGAACTCGTCGGTGGCGGCCGCTTTCCACAGGCGCAGGGTGTTGACCGTGCCATTGCCGAAGCCTGGAATCGGCAGGTCGTAAGGGACCGCCAGGACGTCACGGCTGTCGACCCAGCGAACCCGGGTCTCGCCGGCATGATCGCGGTAAAACTCGCTGCGCCCCTCGAAAGGGACCCGCTGGGTGTATTCGGGGCGCTCGATCTCCCACGGGTTTCCCGCCCGCAGCCAATGGTCCGGCTCTTCCACCTGCTGCCCATCGACAATCTTCTGCCGGAACATGCCGTACTCGTAGCGCAGCCCGTACCCCTGCACCGGCAGCGCCAAGGTGGCGCAGCTGTCGAGAAAGCAGGCCGCCAACCGTCCGAGGCCGCCGTTGCCGAGGCCGGCATCGTGCTCCGCTTCGGCCAGCTCCTCCAGGCGGAGGCCGAGACTGTACAGCCCCTGCCGGACCGCTTCATGGGTCTCCAGATTGAGGATGGCATTGCCGAGGGAGCGTCCCATGAGGAATTCCAGGGAGAGATAGTAGCCGCGCCGGCAGTCGCGTTCATCGTAGGCGTAGCGGGTGTTCTTCCAGCGCTCCATGAGGCGGTCGCGAAGCGCCAGGGACAGCGCTTCGTAGGCGTAATGAACCGACCGGCAGTGGCGGTCACGACCCAGGTTGTAGGTGTAGTAGTGGCGAAAGTCCCGGGCCAGGCTGGCCGCATCCATGCCGAGAGGGGGCAGTTCGGTCAGATGCGGCAGCGGCGTGCTTTCCAGCAGTTGGTCGTGATAGAACATGCGTTTTGACGAGCTCCGAGGAGTTAGAGGGTGTTGAATGCCACCAGTGTAACACATGCCACAGGGGTGCCGGCAAACCAGCGGCACCTTTCTTGGGCCACCCTTAATAGAAGGAGAGGAGGAGGAGATTGAGCAGGCCGATGAGAAAGCCAAGGAGGGCGCCGAACAGGTTGATGTACTTGAACTGTTCCTTCATGATCCCCATCAGCAGCCCTTCCACCTGCAAAATATCGAGGGAGTTGACCTTCTCCTCGACCATCCGGTGGACGTTGAGGGAGTCGACCAGCGGCGGAACCTCCCGCTTGAGCAGCTCGACCAGCTGGGAGTAGAGCGTCTCCTCCAGCTCGGCCCGGGCATCGGCAGGAAGGCGCGCCGAGAGTTTCCCCAGCGGGCGGCGGAAAATCCACTGCTCCGATTTTTCCGCTAGAACCGCTTCCAGGGCTTCGCGCGCCCCCGGTGAGCGCAAGGCAGCCAGCAGCCGCTCGGCCAACAGCTGACGGGCTTGGTCGACCCCTTGTGGGGGGAAAATTTTCTCCAGCAGGGAACCGAAGGAGCGGTCCTTGAGCCGGTCGATGCTGCGCTCTACCAGGTGCACGGCGGCTTCGGCAGCGCGCCGGCTTTGCGCCATTTCCACCACCCGGGTGCGCACGAAGCGCTTGGTCCCGGCCACTTTCTCGTAGGGGACTTTCTCCAAAAAAGCGGCCAGGGGGCGGTCGAGGAGGGCATCGACCCGTTCGCGCAGCATGCCGGCCACCTGCGCCTGGGTCTTTTCCTCCCGCAGCCAGCGGGCGAGCTCGTCCCCCGCCCGATCGAGAAACTCGGGGAGCCGGGCGTAAACCTTTTCCATGTTGACGAAGCCGGCGAGCAGTCCCGAGAGGCCGCCGAGGGAATCGAGAAAACCCTCGATCCCTTCTTTCCCTTTCTTCACCAGCCGCTCGCGAAAATCGGGGTCGTAGAGCAGCCCGCCGAACTTCTCCAGCAGCGGCGGAATCTCCTTCTC
>JACZKF010000401.1 GCA_014860175.1 Desulfuromonadales bacterium
GTGTATGCTGTATACAAAAAAAGAGTTGAAAAAGGGGCAGTCTCCTGCTATCCTTCAGCCGGTTAAATTACTCTTAGAAGGGATGGTGGCTATGCAATGGTACACGTCTTCGCTCGGTAAGAAGTACTTTATGGCGGTGACAGGCCTGATGATGGTGCTGTTTGTTGTCGCCCACATGTTCGGCAATTTCACTATTTTTGCCGGAGCAGATGGGATTAACGCCTACGCGGCCCATCTGCGGGCCATTCCGCCGCTGCTGTGGATCTTTCGGTTGGTCATGGTGGGTGTCGTCCTGCTCCACATCTGGTTGGGGGTCAACCTCTATCTGGAGAACAAAGCGGCCCGGCCGGTGGAATACGCCATGAAGAAGAACGAGCGGACCTCGTTTTCGGCGCGGACCATGGTCTGGACCGGGTTGCTGCTGGGCGCATTCATCATCTACCACATCCTGCATTTCACCACCCACATGGCCATCAGCCCCGGAATAGCCGCCGGTGTGGGCGCCAACTTCGACCCCTTGAATCGGCCGGACGTCTTCAAGATGGTCGTCAGCAGTTTCAACTCCTTCGGCATCGCCCTGATCTATGTGGCCGCCATGGTGGTTCTTCTGCTGCACCTGGCGCATGGCATCCAGAGCTTCTTCCAGTCGCTGGGCGCAACCAACGACCGGGTTCTGCCGGTTTTCGAGAAATGGGGGCGCGGCGTCGCTTTCGTTCTGATGATCGGCTTCGTCCTGGTGCCCATCTCCATCTTCTTCGGCGTGATCAAACTCTAGTAGGGGGTTACGACAGTGATACTCGACGGAAAATGTCCGACTGGACCGATTCAAACTTCATGGGACCGGCACTGTTTTGACCTGAAGCTGGTCAATCCCGCCAACAAACGCAAGTATAAAGTCCTCGTCGTCGGCACCGGCCTGGCCGGTGGGGCGGCCGCCGCCTCTCTCGGCGAGCTCGGCTACAATGTCGAAGCCTTCTGCTATCAGGACAGCGCCCGCCGCGCCCACTCCATCGCGGCCCAAGGTGGGATCAACGCCGCCAAGAACTACCCGAACGACGGCGACAGCATCTATCGTCTCTTTTATGACACCATCAAGGGGGGCGACTTCCGGGCCCGCGAAGCCGATGTCTGGCGTCTGGCCCAGGTGAGCAACAACATCATCGACCAGTGTGTCGCTCAGGGGGTCCCCTTCGCCCGCGATTACGCCGGCTATCTGGACAACCGCTCCTTCGGCGGCGCCCAGGTCTCCCGTACCTTCTACGCCCGCGGTCAGACCGGGCAGCAGCTGCTGCTCGGCGCCTACCAGGCCCTCTCCCGTCAGGTCAATGCCGGCACCGTCAAGCTGTACACCCGGCGGGAGATGCTCGACCTGGTGGTGGTCGATGGGGAAGCCAAGGGGATTACCTGCCGCAATCTGGTGACCGGCGAGATCGAGTCGTACTGGGGCGACGCCGTGGTTCTGGCCACCGGCGGCTACGTCAACGTCTTCTATCTCTCCACCAATGCGATGGGGTGCAGCGTCACCGCCGCCTGGCGCGCGACCAAGAAGGGGGCCTACATGGCGAACCCCTGCTACACCCAGATCCATCCGACCTGCATTCCGCAATCCGGTGACCATCAGTCGAAACTGACCCTGATGTCCGAATCGCTGCGCAACGATGGTCGCTGCTGGGTCCCCAAAAAGCAGTCGGAAAACCGCAAGCCCGGTGAGATCCCCGAAGCCGAGCGCGATTACTATCTCGAGCGCAAGTACCCCTCCTTTGGCAATCTGGCACCGCGTGACATCGCCTCCCGGGCCGCCAAGGAGCAGTGCGATGACAACCGCGGGGTCGGCCCCGGCGGCCGCGGGGTGTTCCTCGACTTCTCCGACGCCATCAGCCGCCTCGGGGAAGACAAGATCCGCGAGCGCTACGGCAATCTGTTCCAGATGTACGAGAAGATTACCGACGAAAACGCCTACAAGGTGCCGATGCGCATCTATCCCGCCCCCCACTACTCGATGGGCGGCCTGTGGGTCGATTACAACTGCATGAGCAACGTCCCCGGCCTGTTCGTCCTCGGTGAGGCCAACTTCTCGGTGCACGGCGCCAACCGTCTGGGGGCTTCGGCCTTGATGCAGGGTCTGGCTGACGGCTACTTCGTCATCCCCTACACCATTGCCGGCTATCTGGCCACCACCAAACCGGGCAAGGCGAAAACCGACCACCCCGAGTTCAAGAAGTCCCGCGACGAGGTCGAAGGGCAACTCAAAAAGCTTCTGTCGATCAAAGGCAAGAAGACCGTCACCGATTTCCATCGGGGCTTGGGCAAGATCATGTGGGAAAACGTCGGCATGGCGCGCACGGCCGAAAGTCTCAAGACCGCTCTTCGGGAGATTCCCAAGCTGCGTGAGGAGTTCTGGCAGAACGTCAACGTCAGCGGCGGCATGGCCGGGGTCAATCAGCAGTTGGAAAACGCCTGGCGCGTGGCCGATTTCTTCGAATTTGCCGAACTGATGACTCGCGACGCCCTGCACCGCAACGAATCTTGCGGCGGCCACTTCCGGGTCGAGTACCAGAGCGAAGATGGTGAAGCGATGCGTGACGACCAGAATTTCACTTACGTGGGTGCCTGGGAGTTCAAGGGGCTGGATAAGGAACCCGAACTGCACAAGGAGCCCCTCAAGTTCGAAAATGTCCATCTTGCCGTGAGGAGCTATAAATAATGAGCGCCGATCACAACGCGATGAATCTCACCTTGTTTGTCTGGCGGCAGAAAAACGCCAAGGACAAGGGAAGGCTTGAGCGCTACGAAGCCAAGAGTGTCAGCCCGGACATGTCGTTTCTCGAGATGCTCGATATCGTCAATGAGGATCTGATCAAGCAGGGAAGCGATCCAATCGTGTTCGACCATGACTGCCGTGAGGGGATCTGCGGAATGTGTTCGCAGATGATCAACGGCGTCGCTCACGGTCCCGAGGCGGAAATTACCGTCTGTCAGCTTCATATGCGTCGCTTCAAAGATGGCGACAGCATCTACATCGAGCCGTGGCGGTCCAAAGCCTTCCCGCTGATCAGCGACCTGATGGTCGACCGCCGCGCTTTTGAGCGGATCATCCAGACCTACGGGTATACTTCCGCGCATACCGGCGGGGTTCCGGACGGCAATGCCACCACGATTCCCAAGCCGGCCGCCGAAATGGCGATGGACGCCGCCGCCTGTATCGGCTGCGGCGCCTGCGTGGCTGCCTGCCCGAATGCGTCGGCCATGCTCTTCGTGGCGGCTAAAGTGTCCCATCTCGGCGTTCTCCCCCAGGGAGAAGTCGAGGGGGCCCGCCGGGTTCGGGCCATGGTGGCGCAGATGGACAAAGAAGGTTTCGGCAACTGCACCAATCACTACGAGTGCGAAGCTGCTTGTCCGAAAGGGATCAAGGTGACTTTCATCTCCCGGATGAATCGCGAACTGATGAAATCCATTCCGACCGGGGATGAGGTTTCGGCGGCTGGCGGCTTCTAGACTCATTTCATTCAGCATTGGACGACCCGAGAGGGCGACCGGAAGGTCGCCCTCTCGGCGTATTTGTTCCCGATATCCGAGCCCTTCACGCGCCACTGCAGCGTGCGCCCGCGGTCCTTCGGTCCTCAGCGGACCACCCCCTCTCGTCCCCACTCCCCTTTACGCAAGTTCAGTCACGACACTGAAACCTCTCCAAACTGCCTATGCAGAGCGACTATTCAAGTTGTCTAGCCAGAATGGCTATGCAAAATAATCGTTGCTATTTAATGTTGCCTTTAATACACTTCGCTCAGCTTGTATTCTGCTGTTGGATCAAATATCTTGCCGACTAAGTAGAAGGCAGGAAGAGGGTACGCCGCCCTCGGGGGAGGGCTAAATGGAAACGACTGTCGATCTGAAGACATTTCGCCAGAACTTTGGTGAATTTCTGGATACCGTCCAGAGGGATAAAGACGCCACCGTCATTGTCACCCGGTACGGTAACCCCTGGGTTGTTTTGCGCTCGCCGGCAGCCTTCGCCAGGACAGACGGGTTCTGGCGCGAGCGAGCCCTGAAGGTTCGGCTGGAGCTGGTGCTCCTGCTCGGGACCGTCCATTACCAGAAAAAACCGCTGCTGGTCATCCGCAAGGGGGAACCGGCGGCCTGTGTCTGCCCCCCCGGTGACGCACCAGATATGCAGCCCATATGAGGGAAGCCGAGGTTATGGCAGCAGGGGATGACCGGATTCTGCACTACCCGGAACGCCACATCAAGCGGCCGCAGATAACCAACCGGCTGAACATGCTCCATTTTCGCCAGGAACCTATTCTGGTCAGCCTTCGCCATCGCGAATACGGCTATCTGGTCACCCTGCAAGCGATGCCTCGTGTTTGCCAGGGGGAACTGCTGCAAGCCGACTGGCTGGACAACAATGGCCAGAAACCGCGTAACCTGCACCAATTCACCCTGGAAAAAATCATTATTCCCGGCTCTTCCTTGGCCTTGGAATATGCCCCGGAGAATGCCTGGCTGGACGATGATCTGGTCCAGATGGAGATTCCTGACCGGATTAAAGCCATTTCGGGGCGCCAAATTTCCCGCCACAAAGGGGTGGCGGCGATCGAGGCCCGACTGACCCAGAACAGTATCGGTTTTCAAGGCTGTCTCACCGATTTTTCACCCCTGGGGATGCGCCTTGAGGTCCACAACAGCCAGGCCCAAAGTCTTCATTGGCTCGACCTCGATAAACCGATCTCGCTGACTCTGCAGCGCCACCAGGAGGTGATTTTTTCGGGACCGGTCATCGTCCTGCGCCAGGAAGGGGACCGAGACCGGCAATCGGTGGTGGTTCAACCAGAGCGCGACAACGCCCCGCGCTACAAACCAAAAGTCAGTCGAACCAAGCGTCTGGCCGTCAAACCCTCCCCCGACATCTGTTTTTCGCACCCCCTCACCGGCGGTAGTTTCACTCTGCCGGTACGGGACATCGCCACTCTCGGCGTCTGTGTGGAAGAGAGCCGGGAGCATTCCGTCTTGATGGCCGGCATGGTTTTGCCTGATATTTCCCTGAACACTTTCGGCAGCCCCTTTGTCACTTTCACCGGGCAAGTGGTCTACCGACGAGAAGTGGACGGCAAAATTCTCTGCGGCATCACCATCCTCAATATAGATGACGATGACCATTTCCGCCTGATTGGCCTGGTCCATCGCACTGAAGACGAACACGCCTACGTTCGGCTCAACCACGATCCAGAGAAATTTTTTGATTTTCTTTTCGACGCCGGCTTTTTATATCCATCTAAATATTCGACAATTGTCAGCCAGCGCGATGAATTTATAAAGGCTTACAATCAGCTCTACCTAAATCCCAACAAGATCGCCCGCTGTTTTGTTTACTTGGAAAAGGGCCAGATTTTCGGCCATGTCTCGGCCCTCAAGATATATCGCCATACTTGGCTCAACCATCATCATGCCGCGACCGGCAAGCGCACCAGTGGTTTGAAAGTACTCCGGCAGATTTCCAACTTTCACAACGATTCCTATGTGCTGGGGCAGTTGCAGATGCGCTATGTGGTCGGCGTCTGGCGACCGGACAACAGTTTCCCCGAGCGCTTTTTCGGCACCTTTTGCCGGGAGGTCGCCGATCCGCAGAAGTGCTCCATGGACCAGTTCGTTTACCTGCAGTGCTCGGTCGACAAATGCCTCTGCTGGGACGATCTGAAAGGCCCTTGGGAATTTACCCGCGCCACCCGGTCCGACCTGGCCGAATTCGAAGGGTTTTACCGCTCGGGCTCAGGCGGGTTGCTGGCCAAAGCTTTCGACCTGACCCCCGATACCTTTGAGGACACCACTGTCGCCGAACAGTATCGGGCTTCCGGCTTCAAGCGGGAAAGGCATGTCTATGCCCTTCGGTATGGTCTTGATCTCAAGGCCCTCATCGAAGTTCAGGACTCCGATACGGGACTGAACCTGTCAGAGCTCACCAATGCTGTCAACCTGTTCATCCTGGATACCAATATGGTCACCCCAAAGGTCCTGGAGTTTCTCCAGTGCCTGATTGCCGTCAAGCACCAGAGGTATCAGTATCCGATCATGCTCTATCCCCATTCCTATGCCGAACGTTACCGCCTGGAGCAGAGCAAGCAGTATATGGTGTGGATCCTCAACGTCGAGTTTTCCGATCAGTATATGAGTCACCTGGAAAAATGGTGCAGGTAGATCATGCCCAGTGAAGCTCTCTACAATTCTCGGGTTATCGACACCTATCTTAAACTGGTGATGGTGAAGTACCCGCACGTCGACATCCGGGCGCTACTGCGCAAGGTGGAAATTGAGAGTTACGAGGTGGCCGACCAGGGCAAATGGTTCACCCAGGAACAGATCAACCGCTTTTTCCAGGCCATGGTGCGGGCCACCGGCAACGAGAACGTGGCCCGGGAAGCGGGCCGCTATGCCGCCTCGCCAGGGGTCCTGGGAACTCTGCGGCAAAGCGCCCTGGCCATGCTTGGGCCGGAGAAAGCTTTTCGCCTCATTGGCGGCTTGGCCAAAAACCTCACCCGGTCCGCGACCTACAGCACGGAACGAATCAATTCGCATGGGGTGGAGGTGACGGTTACCCCGCTGCCGGGAGTCCGGGAGGAGTTGTTCCAATGTCATAACCGGATCGGCTTTTTCGAAGCGATGGTCAACCTCTTCCAAGATCGAATCCCCCAGATAGAGCACCCCGAATGCCTGTTTAGCGGCGGCCAGGTGTGCCGTTACCAAATCCGCTGGCGGCCCGGCGGCACGGCCACGCTTAAAAAAGTACGGGATATTTTCATCATTGCTGCCGCTACCGTCAACTTCGCCCTCATGTTCCATGACCCCCTCCTGACCGTTGCTGCCGTGCTGCCTGGCAGTGGGCTGATTTTTTTAGCCCTGAGCTGGTGGCTGGAGAACAACCGGCGTATTCAGGTGGAAGCGACCCTCGATCAACTCCGCGACTCTTCGGAGGAGTTGACCGAGCAGATCGGCATCAACTACCGAAATACCCAACTTACCCGGCAGGTCGGGGAGGCGATCGCCTCTCAGCACAACATCGATTCGGTGCTTGTCGCCGTGGTGGAGATCCTCGAGAAGACGCTGGACTATGATCGCGGGCTGGTGCTGCTGGCCAACGAAAGTACCAAACGCCTGGAAATCCGCAGCGCCTTCGGCTACTCCGAAGAGCACCTGGAGATACTGAGGCGCACCTCCTTCCGACTCGACAACCCGGCCAGCCAGGGCCCCTTTGTCCTCTCCCATCGGCAGAAAAAGCCGTTGATGATCGACGACGTCAACGAAATCGCCGGGCAGTTGACGGAGAAGTCCCGGGCTTTTATCAACGCTCTGGGGATCAGGAGTTTTCTGACGGTGCCGATCATTCTGGAAGACAAAAGCATCGGCATCCTGGCGGTGGACAACCGCCGTCGCAAAAGACCGCTGTTGAGCTCAGATCTCAACCTGCTCATGGGGATCGCTCCGACCATCGGCATGAGTATCCACAATGCCTATCTGAACGAGGCGCGGGTCAATCAGTTTGCCGCTACCCTCAGGGTTCTGGCGCAATCCATCGATGCCCGTGATTACCTGACGGCAGGTCACTCGGAAGAGGTGGCCGGCTATGCTACCGCCATCGCTGCCGAACTGGGAGAAGGGTACGAGTTCTGCCAGATGATCCGTCTGGCGGCACTCCTGCACGACTACGGCAAAATCGGGATCCCCGATACGGTTCTGAAAAAAGATGGTCCGCTCTCCGACAGTGAGCGCGCCATGATCGAAACCCATTCGCTCAAGTCGAAGGAGATTCTCGAGCAGGTCCCTTTCGAGGGGATCTACCAGGAGATTCCGAGAATCGCTCTGTACCACCATGAGCGGTGGGACGGCAACGGCTACCCCGAAAGGCTGGCAGGCTCTGCCATCCCCTACGGGGCGCGCATCGTCGCGGTCGCCGATTTCTTCGAAGCCATCACCTCTAAGCGGCACTATCGCGAACCGATGCCCCAAAACGTTGCCATCGGGTTGCTCCAGGAGGGGCGGGGCAAACACTTTGATCCGCGGGTGGTGGACGCCTTCCTGGCCGTCCTGCTGCGAACGGGTGAGCAGGACAAATCCGCTCATGGTGACGGGGAGGCCATACCGGCCGACCAGCGCCAAACACGCTATGCCTATCAGAGCCGAGCCCGCCTCACCGTCGATGGCCGGAGTTTGGAAGGGGTCACCATGGACATCAGCCACGGCGGGGCCTACATCCAGACCCCGGCGGCGGCAGAGTTCGAGCGCAACGCCACCGTCCGGCTGCAGCTGAGTTTAGCCGGCCACGACAGTCTGGCCCTGACCGGCCAGGTCCGCTGGGTGAACCAGAACCACTGTCTGGCCTCCAGGCGCCACCCGGCCGGCATTGGGGTCGCCTTTACTGAACTTGACGCCCGTGCCCGCACGGTGTTGAAAAATACAATCCGAACGCTCAGGGAAGATGGCGCCTCTATCCTTGAGCCACCGGCCGTGACAGCTCTTTGCCAGGGGAATTCAAGATGACCTATCTGATGGAACATAAGGACGAGGAAGCCCGTCTGGAGATCAAGACCGACCCGGAAGTGGTCAAGCGTCAGGCCGCTTGGGCGGGGATCAAGCCAGGGATGCGGGTGCTGGATGTCGGCTGCGGCATCGGCAAAACCACCGCTGCCCTGGCGGAGTTGGTCGGCCCTGCCGGCCAGGTCGTCGGCCTCGATTATTCGGCCAAGCGCCTCGCCCTGGCCCAGGAACGGTACGGCTCCGATCGCATCCGTTTCATCCATCACGATATCCGCACCCCATTTCACAGCTCACCCCCCTTCGATGCCGTCTGGGCCCGCTTCATTTTGGAGTATTTCCGCCACGACCAACTGGCCATTGTCGGCAATATCACGGCCTCCCTGGGTCTGGGAGGTATCGCTTGTCTGGTCGATTCGGACTGCAACAGCTTGCTGCATCATGGTCAGGACGAGCGACTGCAGAAAACGCTCGAGGACATCATGGGGCGCCTGGCGCGGGACCATGACTTCGACGCCTATGCCGGGCGCCGCCTGTTCGGCCATCTGAGAAGTCTCGGGTTCCACGACATCAGCTGCCGGATCGAACCCCATCACCTCATCTATGGTGAACTGTCGACCGTTGACGCCTATAACTGGACGCGCAAGATCGAGCAGTCGGCCCGAGTATCCGGCTGTACCTTCGATGAGTACGCCGGGGAGGAATTCTCCCGCTATCCCAGCCGGTACGATGCCTTTGTCGCCGAGTGCACCCGGTTTTTCACCAGCCCGGAGCGGTTCAGCTACACCCCGCTGGTGATCTGCCGGGGGCTGAAGACTCCCCAGTTGGTCCGATGAGTCTCGATGCCCTGATTATCGCCGATTACGGCACCGACAGCCTGTCGGGTTCGAGCCCCTTGCGCCTGACCCTGGATGGACAGACGGCCGATATCCAGGTGGTCTACAACTACCTGGCCAATGGCGGCCGCCGAGTCGACTTCCCCCCAGAGGAGCAGCACCAGCTGAGTTGGGGCTCGGCCCCCAGACTCAACGGCATCGCGCTCCTCTCCACGTTGCTCGAAAACGGCTACCGCGCCGTTCTGGTCAACGACTTCGCCCGGGATCATCAACACTTTGTTGCTGCGCTGGAGGAAAAGCCGAAGGCCATTATCATCTCGACCACCTTCATTGTGACCCGGCAGGCACTGGGCGCCTTGGTCGGGGAAGTGCGCCGGCTTGCTCCCGACATCCCGCTGCTGGTCGGTGGTCCCCTGGTCACCCAGTCCTGCCGGATTCGAGACCGTGGCGATGAGCGGCTCTTTCAGGCTCCGGAGCTGCGGGAGACTTATCTGTTTTGCGGTGGAGACGACCCGGAGAGCGATCTCTGGTTCACTGACCTGAACGGACAGCCTGCCTTAGGCGCAGCTCTCGATCGTCTTTTGATCGGAGAGAGTCTGCAGGGCATTCCGGGCACCGCCTGGCGGAGCGACACCGGCGACTATGTCTTTGAGCGGCAGCAAGCGTCCTCCGGCTCACCACCGCCGATCCGCTGGGACCTGCTCCCCGATAGCATCTTTCAGCCCGGCGTTGTCCCTCTGCAGGCGAGCAGCGGCTGCCCCTACCGATGCGCTTTCTGTAATTTCGTCAAAGATCACCAGCAGAGCTATGCCAAAAGCATTGACCAGATTATCGGGGAAATGGAGGCGGTAGCGCGGCGCGGGGTTCGCTACGTCTGGTTTGTCGATGACATCTTCTGTCTCGGCCGCAGCGATCTGAACGCCTTCAGCAGAGCGATCATTCAGGCGGGACTGGATCTGCAGTGGATGACCTTCATCCGCGCCGATACGGTCAGGAATGTCGACCTCAACCTGCTGCGGCAGGCCGGGTGCCTGGAGCTTCAATTCGGGCTGGAGTCGGCCGACCCGCAGGTGTTGGCGGCCATGAACAAAAAAGCCGACCCGCAAATGTACCAGCAGAGCATCCACCGGACGCTGGCCGCCGGGATCAATGTCTCGGCTTATTTTCTCTTCGGCCATCCGGGGGAGAGTGAGCAGAGTGCCGCCACCACCATCGAGTTCATGCGGGAGAACCAATATCCGGAATTGCCGGGGAGCCTGTCGTGGTCGATCTACCCCTTTCTGTTGGTCCCTCTCAGCCCCATTTTTGAGGAGCAGCAGCGTCAGCGCTATCAGTTGGAGGGGTACATGTGGCAGTGGCGACATGCCGGGATGGATAGTGCGGGGGCGATGCAGCAGATCCGTAAAGCGGTCATGGCCCTGAACGACTCGGCCCCCATTTACCGTGGCGACAACCTGCCGATGCTGGCAGCGCTGCCGTCACCGGTGCGCAAGGCCTTTTTCCGGGCACGTCTGCGGCTGGCGAAAACCAAGGCCGACCAGCAGACGATCTATCACACCTTTGATGAAATTCTGCACGGCTGCCGGTAAGGTGGCAAGGAAGGGAAGGGATGGCGATGAGACGGTTGCTTTGGCAGTTGCTGACAGGTTTGTTGCTGGCCGGTCCGGCTTTCGGTTCCGGCTTCGGCGTCTTTACCCAGGGTGCCTCCGGGCTCGGGCAGGCCAACGCCGTGGTGGCCCATCCTACCGGCCCCTCCTCGCTCTATTTCAACCCGGCCTTGCTCAATGACGTCCCCGGCCGCCAAGTCGAAATCGGCACCACCGGAATCTATGACGATCGCAAGATCCGGCTGGACAGCGGCGGCAGCGAAGAGGGGAAAGGTGGTTGGGAGTTCCCCTCCAGCCTCTATTACACCCACCAGGTCAATGACGGCATCACCGCTGGCATCGGCGTCTTCTTCCCCTTTGGCTTGTCAACGCAGTGGGACGACAACTACGAGGGGCGGTATCTGGGCACCTACGGCGACGTCCTTACCATGAACATCAACCCGGCGGTCTCCTGGCGGGTCACCGACAAGTTGTCGCTGGCGGTCGGGGTCGATCTGCTCTACCTCGATGCCACGTTAAAGAAGAAGATCAACCAGGACGCCGCCTACGCGCTTACCGACCTGGAACTCCAGTTCTTATCCGGGGGGATGCTCTCACTGCCGACCCCCAGCGGAACGCTGGGCGACATCAGCCAGAGTTTCGAAGGGGACGGCTGGGGGGTCGGCTACAACCTCGGCGCGCTCTACAAGGTCACGGATCAATTCTCCATCGGTGCCGCCTACCGCAGCCACATCGACGTGGAGGTGGACGGCGACGCCACTTTCCGTGGCGTCGACCCGGTCCTGGCCAGCTTCAACCTCTTCCCGAACACCGGCGGCACGGCCAACATCCGCCTGCCTGCCCAGGCCACCGCCGCAGTGGCCGTCAAGGCCACGGACAACCTGACGGTGGAAGTCGGGGTACGCTGGGAAGACTGGGACTCCACCCGAAAGCTGGAAGTGCGGCTCGATCAGCCGGTTTTCAACTCCTCGTCGGACATCACGCAGCGCAACTGGAAATCGACCTGGAGCTACAACATCGGCGGCCAATACCGGCTAAACGACACCGTCGCCCTGAACGCCGGCTATCTGTACGGCCAGAACGCCGTCCCCGACGCCACCTTTGAGCCGCTGATCCCGGACAGCGACGCCCATCTGTTCACCTTGGGGACCGACCTGCTCTTCGGCCCCTGGACAGTTTCTGCGGCATTTGGCTACGAGCGTCACGAAAACCGCCGCAAGGCCAATTCCATTGCCGACCCGGCGGGGGCGGCCCTGGCCTCCCTGGGGGTGCCGGCCACGGTCGCAACGGCCAACGGGGTCTATGAAACCGATATCTACCTGGTCGGCCTGAGCCTCGGCTACCGGTTTTAGTCCGGGCGACCGGGCGACGGCCGCGACCGGGGCCGACGGCAGCCGCACTTTCTACCGCCGGCCGGAGGAAAAGCTTTGACAAGGATCCTGCAAGATCTATAGGATAGGTGGAATTTTGGCCCTTCTTGCTGATGGTTTTCATGGAAAATGCCCTGGTTCTGCTGAAAGATGATCTGCTCAAAGTCGAGGCGCAGTTCCGCGAGGATCTGCAGTCCGAAGTCGATCTGATCCGCAAGGTCGGCGAATACGTGCTGGCCAGCGGTGGCAAGCGCATGCGCCCCATGCTGCTGCTTCTGTGCGCCCGCATGGCCGGCTATGGCGGTGAAACCCACATCGGCCTGGCCAGCGTGGTCGAATTCATTCACACCGCGACCTTGCTGCATGACGATGTCGTCGACAGCGCGGTTCTGCGGCGAGGCAACGCCTCCGCCAACGCCGTCTGGGGCAATGAAGCCTCGGTGCTGGTCGGCGACTACCTGTTTGCCAAATCGTTCTCCATCATGGTCCGGGTCGGGGACCTGAAGATCCTCAAGGCCCTCTCCGACGCCACCACCATCATGGCCGAGGGGGAGGTCCAGCAGTTGATCAACACCTGCGATCTCGATCTGGCCGAAGAGAACTACATCACCGTGGTCCGCAACAAGACGGCGGTGCTGATCGCCGCCGCCTGTCAGTGCGGCGGCATTCTTGGCGGCGTGAGCGCGGAAGCGGAGCGGGCTCTGGCCGATTTCGGCATGGAGCTGGGGATTGCTTTCCAGTTCATGGACGACTGCCTCGACTATGTGGCGGAAGAGTCGGAGTTCGGCAAGGCTAAGGGGCATGACCTGGAAGAAGGAAAAGTGACGTTGCCGCTGATTCAGGCCTTGCGCGGCTGCAGCGCCGAGGAGCGCGCCAGGGTGGAGGCGGTGGTGGAGCAGGAAGTGCTGGAGGAGGCCGATCTGGCGCTGGTCACGGCCCTTATTCACCGCTACGACGGCATCGCCTATACCCGGCAGCGGGCCCGCCAGCTGGTGGAAACGGCCAAAGCCAGACTTGCCCTGTTTGCCGACAGCCCGGCGAAGTCGGCGCTGATGGAACTGGCCGACTACGTGGTCGATCGCCGGAAATAGACGTCCCTTCACCGGTGTTTTTGCGGAACCGTCCGGCGCCTGCGAGTTGACCCTCGCCGGCGCCGTTCCTGTTTGCGGGGCGCAGCGCGGTTTGCCGGTCCTTTTGCAAGTTGGCCTGGAAGTTGCTCTCCACAAAGGCAATGGGGGAAAGATGGTCTCCCCCGGCCAACTCCTCTTCACGGCTGACGCGATGCGTAAAGAATCGATGGTTCATCAAGGGTGGTGCCAGGTGGGGGATCAGATCTACGAGATCTGTGTCTACTGTTGCCGGGGGCGCCATTTCGCCCAGACTGAATTTACCCCTGAAGACGTGATCATCAGCGATGGCAGCAGCCTCGATGAGGTACTGAACCGACATCAACAGCTACTGCCCCTTGCGGTCAACTCCCGGCAGCTCCTTCGCGACGCCAGGCGAAAGCCCGACCGTTAACGGTTTCTCCAATCCCCTGGTTGCCCTGATCTTCTCCCGACTGCTATAATCCGCCCCATGCTCCGTATTAATCTGCACAGGAAGGTCCTTTACGCGTTCTGGACCCTCTCGCTGGTCCCCCTGGTCCTGCTGGCGGTCAGCTCCAATCACAGCCTGCACTCGGTGGAGAATCTGCTGCGCGCCAGCGCCACCGCCGCCCTCGACCAACAGGCGGCACGGGCGCTGGAACTGCGGGCGCAACTGGTGGCCAGCCAAGTATCCGATTTTATCCGCGAAGTGGAAGCGGACTTGCATGATTTGGCCCAACTGGAGCCCGAAGCTGAAAGCTACCGGCGCTTCAGTCGCCATCATCGGCGGCCGATCTGGTATCGGGGGGGGGTCAACGGGGCGCCCATCGAAGTGCGGGAGACCATCCCGCTGTATGCCGAACTGGCCTTCGTCGGCCCGGACGGGCGCGAGCGCCTGCGCCTGGTCAACGAGCAGCTCTCCAGTGACCTGCGCCAGGTCGATGACCCGGTCAATACCACCTACTTGTCAGAGATCTATTTTCTTCAGGCCCGGGACCTTCCGGAGGGGGAGATCTATGTCTCGCACGTGACCGGCTGGCACGTCAACCGCGAGGAACAGCTGCGCGGGGCGCCCAATCCGGACGCGGCCATCGAAGGGGCCCGTTACGAAGGGGTGGTCCGCTTTGCCCGACCGGTGCGCGACGCCGGCGGCCTGCTGCAGGGGGTGGTGGTCCTCTCTCTCGACCACCGCCACCTGATGGAGTTCACCCAACACATCGCCCCCACGGAAGAAGCCAACGTGGTCTTCCCTTCCTACGATAGCGGCAATTATTCCTTTATGTTCGACGAGGAAGGGTGGATCATCACTCATCCCAAATACTGGGATATCCGGGGTCTGGATCGCCAGGGGCGCCTGGTCCCCCCCTACAGCACCGAATCGAGCGCCGAGGCTATAGCCAAAGGGGAAATCCCCTACAACCTGCACCATGCCGGGTTCATCCACCCTAACTACCCGGTCGTCGCCCGGGCTGTTCTCGACGGCCAATCAGGGGTGGCGGATGTGACCAACGTCGGTGGTTCGGCCAAGATCATGGCCTATGCGCCGATTGTCTATACCGGCGGCCTCTACCGGGAGCGGGGGATTTTCGGCGCCATCACCATCGGTGCCGAAACGGCCAACTTCCACCGGCCGGGGCAGGAAGCTTCGGCTCTGATCCGGGCCGAATTTACCCGCTTCGCCGGTCAGAGCTGGCTGTTGATCGCCGCAACCGGGCTGCTGGTCTTCTTCGCCGCCTACCGTCTGGCCCGGGGGATTACCGAACCGCTGCTGCGGCTTACCGCCGGCACCAAGGAGATGGCGCGTGGCAACCTCGGGGCGGAGCTGGCGATCACCTCCCGGGACGAAATTGGCGAACTGACCGGCTCCTTCAACTCCATGGCGCGGGAACTGGGCGAGCGCCGCCGGCGGCTGCTGCGCAGCCTGGAGGCGCTGCGGCGCTCGCGACGGGAGATTTTGCAGGAGCGCAATTTCAAGGAGACCGTTTTCGAAAACATTGAGGCCGGGATTCTAACCCTCGATGCCGACGGCCGCGTGACGACCATCAATGGCCCCGCCGGCGCCATCCTCTCCTTACCGACGCTCACCGAGGCGACTGCCGTGGACAGCCTGCTGGCCGCCTGGCCGGAGGTTCTGCAGCTGCTGCTGGAAGCGCTGGGGCGGCCGGTGACCGAGCGCTGGAACTGCTATGTCAATGCCGAGCGGGGGGGGAAGGGGCTCGGATCCTCACCGTCGAAGATCTGACCGAGCGTGTCAATCTGCGCGAGCAGATGGCGCGGATGGAGCGCCTGGCTTCCCTCGGCCGTCTGTCGGCCGGCATTGCCCACGAGGTTCGCAACCCCCTCACCGGGGTCATCCTGCTCCTGGATGAACTGCACGACCGTCTGCTGGCCAGCCCCAACGATCAGACCCTGATCCGCCGCGCTCTGGAGGAGATGGAACGGTTGGAAGCGCTGGTGAACGAACTGCTGGAGTTTGCCGCTCCCCCCCGGCCCAGCCGGAAGCCGGGAAATCTGGCCGAGGTGCTGCGCGATTCGCTGTTTCTGATCGGCCGCCAGGGGGAGCGGGCCGGGGTTGCCG
>JACZKF010000402.1 GCA_014860175.1 Desulfuromonadales bacterium
AGCCTGGAGCGGGCGGTCAGCAGCCGATCGAGGTAGTCGCGCAAGGCGTTGAGGGTGAAGCGCCAGGCATCCCCCTGGTTGGGGACGAAGTCCTGCAGCATGCCGAGGACGATCGGGGTGCCGCCGCCGCTGCGGTACTCCAGTGCCCCGCCAAAAGCCGGCACCTGCGGGAAACGGGCGCGCTCGGTGAGGAAACGGGTGATCTCCAGGTCGGGATTGATCCCCTCCTCCACCCCTCGATAGAGCTTGAGGAAAAAACGGTCGCCGTAGACGATGGAGCTGTTGGTCTGTTCGACCTTGACCACGTGGGTGCTGAGCGTCTCGCTGGCGCTGTAGCGCCGACGGAAACTGCTGCTGGACAAGGCCGAGAGCTCCCCCTGCTCGGTCCGGATGCGACGGCGGGCGACGATCTGGCGCAGCAGCAGATGGTGGAAAGCGTCATCATAGATGGCATCGATGAGAACGCCATCCTGATCGCCGATCGACAGGGGGGCGATCAGCGCCTGCGGCGACTGCTCGAGTACCCCCTGGATGGTGCGCCGTGGGTGCCAGACGATCGGCAGGGCATAGGTCTCCTGCCCCCCCTCGGTGAACAGAACCTGCAGCAGCAGCAGGCGGCTGTCGCACCCCTGGGAGGTCAGCGGCAGCAGATCGAGATGCTTGAGCTGACGGATGGGACGGGCCTTGCTGCGGAACCAGCGGCTGCGGGCGAGAAAACCGGGCAGGATCTCCTCCAGCAGGCGTTCGCCCGCCGACCCGGTGAACACTTCCGCCCAGCCCTGCCCTTTGCGCAGGGTGAGGCCGGCGATTTCGGCCGGGGTCAGCAGCGCCTCGCGCCGCTCGGGGAGCAGGCGGAACCAGAAATAGTCGTGCACTCCCAGGGTCAGCAGGTAGGGGGCCTCCCGGATGGTCGGGTAGCGGTTGCGGCTGAACACCTCTTCCGGAATCATCCCGGCGAAGCGACCCAGGTCGAGGTGGGCGACCTGGGCGTAGCGGGAGAGATTGACCACCACCAGCAACACCTCTTCCTCGTGGCAACGCAGGAAAGCCAACACCTTTGGGTTGTCCGGGAAGAGCATTTCCAGACGGCCGCGGCCAAAAGCCTGGAAGCGCTTGCGCATGGCGATCACCCGCCGCATCCACCACAGCAGGCTGGAGGGGTTGCGATGCAGGTTTTCGACATTGATCGCCTCGTAGTGGTACTCCGGGTCACTGATCACCGGCAGGTAGAGGCGCTGCGGATTGGCCTTGCTGAAGCCGGCGTTACGGTCGGGGCTCCACTGCATCGGCGTGCGCACGCCGTCACGGTCGCCCAGATAGTAGTTGTCCCCCATGCCGATCTCGTCGCCGTAGTAGATGATCGGCGTCCCCGGCAGGCTGAAGAGGAGGATATTCATCAGCTCGATGCGCCGGCGGTTGTTGAGTAGCAGCGGCGCCAGGCGGCGGCGGATGCCGAGATTGATGCGGGCGCGCGGGTCGGCGGCGTAGACCCGGTACATGTAGTCGCGCTCCTCGTCGGTGACCATCTCCAGGGTCAGTTCGTCGTGGTTGCGTAAAAACATCGCCCACTGGCAGCTCTCGGGGATCGCCGGGGTCTGGTCGAGAATGTCGGTGACCGGGAAGCGATCTTCCATCATCAGCGCCATGTACATTCGCGGCATGATCGGAAAGTGAAAGGCGGTGTGGCACTCGTCGCCGTCGCCGAAGTAGGCGACCGAATCTTCCGGCCACTGGTTCGCCTCGGCCAGCAGCATCCGGTTTTTGAATTTGGCGTCAGCGTGGGCCCGCAGTTTCTTCAGAAAAACATGAGTTTCCGGCAGGTTCTCGCAGTTGGTCCCCTCCCGCTGGAACAGGTAGGGGATGGCGTCCAGACGCAGGCCGTCGACCCCCATTTTGAACCAGAAATCGAGGGCTCGCAGCACCTCCTTCTGCACCTGCGGGTTGTCGAAATTGAGGTCGGGCTGGTGCGAGTAGAAGCGGTGCCAGAAGTAGGCTTTGGCCACCGGATCCCAGGCCCAGTTGCTGGTTTCGAAATCCTGGAAGATGATGCGGGCATCCTGGTATTTCTCCGGCGTGTCGCTCCAGACGTAGAAGTCGCGATGCGCGGAGCCCGGCTTGGCGCGGCGGGCCCGCTGGAACCAGGGGTGCTGGTCGGAGGTGTGGTTGATCACCAGTTCGGTGACGACCCGCAGCCCCCGCCGATGGGCGGCCTGCAGGAATTCGCGAAAGTCCTTCAAGGTGCCGTAGTTGGCGTGAACGCTCCGGTAGTCGGCGATATCGTAGCCGTCATCGCGCAGCGGTGACGGGTAGAAGGGGAGGAGCCAGATCGCCGTGACGCCCAGTTCCTGCAGGTAGTCGAGTTTCTCCATCAGGCCGCGAAAGTCGCCGATGCCGTTGCCATCGGCGTCGTAGAAGGCCTTGATGTGCAACTGATAGATGATCGCGTCGCGGTACCAGAGGGGATCGTCGGTGAGGGGCATTTTATCCGTCATAAATTCCTCAACCCAAACGCAAAGGCGCAAAGGGTGCAAAGATGCAAAGAAAGACTTTTATCCGGAGTCCAGGCTCCTCTTTGCGCCATATCATCGTCTTTGCGTCTTCGCGTTGAAATGGGGGTTACATAAAATAGTCAAAATCCTGCTCCCGCCGCAGCCGCGGCTGCAGTTTCAGGATGCGCGCCGGCATGTCGGCGGGGGAGAGTTCGACCCGGTTCCAGTCGCCGTGCCAGATGCTGTTGTCGCCGCTGAGCAGGTCGTGCACCAGGAAGGGGTGGCCGGGAACAAGCCCGAGGGCCTCCAACGGCAGCCGGATGCGCCCCGCCTGGGGGTGGAACGGGTCGAAGCTGACGACTACCAGCAGCAGGTTGGAACGGTCCTCCGTCGCCTTCAGGTAGGCCAGAATATGATCATTGTCACTCTGGCAGAAGGTGACGTTCCAGGTGTTCTGCAGGGCCGGGTTGTCGCGCCGCAGCCGGTTGACGGCGGCGATCAGCTGCCGCATCTGCCGCGGATCGTCCCAGTCCCACGGTCGGATCTCGTACTTTTCCGAGTCGAGGTACTCTTCCTTCCCCGGCACCGCCCGGTTGACGAACAGCTCGAAGGGGGGGCCGTAGATACCATAGCTCGCCGACAAGGTGGCGGCCAGGATAAAACGGATGATAAAGGCCGGTCGGCCGCCGTACTGGAGAAACTCGGGGAGGATGTCCGGGGTGTTCGGCCAGAAGTTGGGGCGGAAGAACTCGCGTACCTCTCCCCGGGTCAACTCCTGGATATACTGCTCCATCTCGGCCGGGGTGTTGCGCCAGGAGAAGTAGGTGTACGACTGGCTGAAACCGAGCTTGGCCAGGCGGTACATCACTTTCGGCCGGGTAAAGGCCTCGGCGAGGAAGATAACTTCGGGATGGTCCCCCTTGATCTCGGCGATAGCCCACTCCCAGAAGCCGAACGCCTTGGTGTGAGGGTTGTCGACGCGGAAGATGCGCACCCCTTGCCCGATCCAGAAGCGAAAGACGTCGCACAGCTCGCGCCACATCTCCGGCCACTGCGCCGATTCGAAATCGAAGGGGATGATGTCCTCGTATTTTTTCGGCGGATTTTCGGCGTACTGCACGGTGCCGTCTGGACGCCAGCGAAACCACTCCGGCTGGTGGCGCACATAGGGGTGATCGGGGGAGGCCTGGAAGGCGATATCCATCGCCACTTCGAGGCCGTAGCCGGCGGCGGCGGCGATGAAGTGGGCGAAATCGTCCAGCGTTCCCAGGTCGGGATGGATCTCCTTGTGCCCCCCTTCCGGCGCGCCGATGGCCCAGGGACTCCCCGGGTCGCCCGGTTCGGCCCGGGTGCTGTTGTTCTTTCCTTTGCGATGGGTCAGGCCGATGGGGTGGATCGGCGGGAAGTAGACGACGTCGAACCCCATGCGGGCGATCTCCGGCAGCAGCTGTTCGCAGTCGCGAAAAGTGCCGTGCCCCCCCTCGGAGGGAGAGACCGAGCGGGGGAAAAGCTCGTACCAGGCGCTGAACAACGCCTGCTGCCGATCGACGCTGACCCGCAGCTCGCGGCCGTAGCGGCTGACCAGAGCCGGATCGTAATGGATGGCCATCAGCTGTTCCAACTCCGGCTCCCCAGCTACCGCCAGGGCCGACGAGTCGTCGGGGGCGTCGCGCAGCCGGCCGGCAAACGGCAGCAGCCGCTCGGCATCGGCGCCGGCGCGGGCGGCCGCGGCCTCGATCAGCTCGGCGCCGATGAGCAGGTCGATCTGCAGAAACTGCCCCGAATCGTATTTCTTCACCAGATCTTTTTTCCAGGTGAGGAAATGGTCGATGCGCCCCTCGATAGTGAACCGATAGTAGCCGAGCTCGCTCGGGGTGAAGTCCGCTTCCCAGCGGTCGTTGCCGAGGGGGCGCATCAGCACCTTGTGCCACTGGTGTTCCCCCTGGTAACGGTAAAGGAGCAAAGCGGCGACCTGGTCGTGGCCATCGGCGAAGATGTCGGCCTGGACCGTCAGTTTCTCCTCCACCACCCGTTTAGCCGGGTAGCGGCCGCAGTCGATCTCCGGCGTGACCCCCTCGATGACCACCCGGCAGCGGCCGTTTTCGGGGAGAGGGGTGACTTCTTCAGGCATCGGCAGACCTCCCTTTTCTCATTCCATTTTTCCCCTCCCGCTTGTTCGAAACATCCGCTCCGCCCGCTGCCGGCATCAGTGAAGGAGGCGGGAAGCCACGAACGGAGGCCAAGAAAGAACACAAGATGAACTTTAACAGGGAAACGAGGGCAGGCAAGGGTGAGTGGCAGGGCCCAACGGCTCAGGGGGGCGATGGGTCTGTTCCTGCAGCCGGCTACCCGGGCCGTTCTAGCGCAGGGCCGCCAACAACAAGGCCGAGCCGGCCAGCAGCAGGGCAGCGCCACTTAACCACAGGGCGATCAGTAGCCGCCGCCTCAGCCCCACCAGCACGACGGTCGTTGTCTGCAACTGCTCGGCCAGGCCGTGCAGCGCCTGGGCCTGGCGATGCAGGCCGGCTTCCAGCTCCGCCAGCCGCTCCGGTGGCGAATGGGCGGTGCGAGGTTCGCCCGGGCGGGAGCGCTGGAGCAGGTCGTTGGTGAGGGAAGCGATCGTCGGGGCAAGTTTGACCAGATGCAACCAGGGGATGGCCATGTTGTCTCCGTGAGGTTTTCTTCGCTCCATTCTAGCAGAAATGCCCGGGGGGAGAACGATTTCATGGAGATATGTTGATATTCATGTAGATAATTAAATTTATGGTTGATAGTTAATTCTCTTTATGGTTATTCTAGGCCAGAAAAAAAGAACAGTCGTTTTGGCAAGGGCAAACCCAGAGCAATCTGGCGACGCAAAGCCGCGGGTCCGTCGCAACCGAACAGAGGTGCGGCGGATAGCCGGGTTGCCGATAGTGCGACGGCATCCGGTTACACCCGGCGCGAAAAGCGTGTCGGGTGTTTTTTTTCCTCGGGTCTATGGGAGGCCCGGGGAGTAAACTCCCCGTCAGGGGATTTGCAACAGGGAGGAAGCAGATGCAAAGAGTGTTGAAGCTGTTGGTGTTGGCCGTATGTGGCGTGGCCCTGAGTGTGGCAGGAGCCGCCGCCAAGGACGAGGTTCTGGAGAAAGCCCTGGCCGGTCTGGATCGGGCGTATATCCCCCCTCTTTTTTATTCCAGCACTCCCAACTCCTACCCCGCTTCGGTACCCGCCATGGGGGGGCTCAATGCCTATTGGGGTGAGTTCCGTGCTAACTATTATAACTATCGCCCAGACTATGAGACGTGGAAGACCTACTTTGACCAGATCGAAACCCAGATCGATATGGCTAACGCAGCGCTGGCCGGCAACAATTTCCCCGCCATGCAGACGGCACTGCAGGGAGTGCGCAAAGTGCTGGTAGTGTTCCGGCCGAACAACGGCTTCCCCAAATTCATCACCGATAAGCTCACCAACTTCCACGGGCCGATGGAAGATATCGCCCGGACAGTGGCTGACAGTGTGCTCACCGAGGAAGAAATACTGAAGATTGCCAATGTCTTGCCGGCTGCCAGCTTGCTGTGGCTCGATGTGGAAAAATGCTCCGTCGATCCCGCCATCTGGGGCTTTTCACCTGAACAGATGTCTGTGCTGTATGCTCTGATCGCCCAGGAGCGGAGCAACCTGAACGCTTTGGCCGCCGCCCTGGAGAGCGGCGACAACATCCAGATAAAGGCGGCCGCCCAGAAAGTGAAGCCGGCGTTTGCCAACGTTTACAAGGCGTTCGGGAATTTTTAAACCGTCACAAGGAGAAGTTATCTCAGAGTGTCCCGGCGGGGGCAGGCAGAAGCCTGCCCCCGTTCCATTTGCCCGGCGCGGGAGCTAAAAAAGAGGGCGCCGTTGCTGGCGCCCCCATAGCATGGACAGGAGGTTCGTCTAGAACTTGTAGGTCAGAGCCAGCGTACCGACATGGGCTTCATAGGTCGGAGCGAGATAGCTCCCCATGTTCGGCAGGCGATTGCCCCATTGGTTGGAAGTGGCGAAAGAGCTGTCGCGCAGCAGGTGCTCGTTGCCGTTGACCGCCCCGAACCAGGGGGTATTGGCTTCCTGCTGCCAGTCCTTGGTCTTGTAGCGCTCGAACATGTAGCCGAGACCGATGATCAGGTTCTCCACTACCTGGTACTCGAGGTTGACATTGAGGGTGTAGCGGTTGTTGCGGATGGTCGAAGGGTCGCGGAAGGCGAACTGGTAGTCGTCCGCCAGAGTCTGTCCCGCAGTGATGGCGGACACCTCGCCAAAGCCGTCGTAGTCGATGTCGATCTTGCCGAAGGAGACGGTGTAATCGGTGACGAAGTTCAGCTTCTCCGGAATAATGACGAAGCCGGCGCCAGCACCGAAAGTGTTGGTGCGGTCCTTGATATCCGCCGTCCACTGGCTGGAAGCGCGGGTCCAGGGGCCGAGTTCGCTACCAGCAACCGCACTCGGGTTCTGCTTGTTGTTTTCGTTGAACTCGAAGCCCCGCTGGCGGGTTTCGGAATCTTCCCGGCTGGCGAAGGCGTTCAGGGTCAGACGCTGGGTCGGCGCATAGGAGACGTCGAGGCCGTACTGCTGCCGCTCGTCTTCAAGCAGACCGATCTGGATGCCGGGGGTGATGGCGGCCGCGTCGGCAAGAGTGGTGCCGAACAGGGGCTGGGCCGGCTTGACGTCGGAGTCAAAATCGTCCTTCTTGTAGCGATAGTAAGCGCTGAAGTCGAGAACATCGACCGGACTTACGGTGGCGCTGATCTCGAACAGGTTGCGCTCCCGATCCGAGACGTCGTACTTGCGGGTATCGGGATGGTTGCTGAAAGTGAACTGCGGGTTGTCGTTGTCGGCGCCGACGTCGGCCGGGGCGTACCAGTAGCTTTCGCTGGTGACGTTGTTGTTGTAGCTTTTCGCTTCGCGGTCGCCGTACTGGTATTTGGCGCGCATGCTCAGCCAGTTGGCTGGCCGGCTGCGGAAGGAGAGCTTGTAGATGTTCTCGTCGGTGTCGGCCTCGCGGTAGTCGCGGTCGATCTCTTCGCGCTCGTAGCCGAGGCCGACGGTGGAGCGCCAGAAGCCGAGGCTGTAGCGGCTGTCGAGGCCGTAGTTCTGTTTGTCGTACGCGTAGGCGAGGTTCACCCGCTTGTTCTTGTAGCTGGCCTGGCCAGCGGTGCCGACGGTGTCGCTGGTGGCATACCACCAGTTGGCTTCGTCGGTCTTGTTCTCCAGGTCGTAGAAGCGGTAGAAGGCACGCAGGTTCAACCCCTTAATCGGGTTGACGGTGTAGTCGAGATTGAACAGTTTGGTGTCGATCTCGGCGTCGGCGGAGGAACGGGGGAGTTTGGCCGGGTCGTTCCAGGCGATGTTGTTGTCGGCTGCGTGCAAGGTGCCGTTGGTGCTGTACGGGATGAGGTCCTCATCCTGCTCCATCCGGCCGAGGGCCGCGGTGGCGGCCAGTCGGCTGTCGAGCGGCAGGTTGACCCCGAAGGTGAGGGAGACATTCTGGTATTGGTTGTCCGGCGCCAGCGCCCGGCGGCCGAAGGTGGCCACATGCCGGGTAGCGGGGCTGGTGGCGGCCGCATCGACCCATAGCTCATAGGTGCCGGCGGCATCCGTCCCGGCCGAGCCGGTGAAGATGTTCTGCCAGGTGAGGGTGTCGACCTTGTTCTCGAACTTCGACAGCAGGTAGGTGAAGTTGGCCTGAACCTTCTTGCCGAGGTAGTCGGTTTCGAACTTCACTTCCTGGGTCCGGTAGTCGATCGGCTCGGTGAACTGGATGTTCAGGGAGCGCGGCGGCCGGTCGCCGATCGGGCCGTAGGTGATCTTGTTCCCCTCGCGGTCTTCGTTGGAGGCGGTAAGGCGGAGCTTCAGGTTCTCCAGCAGCGAATAGCTGAAGCTCGCCGTCGCTTTCTCACGGTCGTTCTTCAGGCTGGTTTTGTGCAGGTTGGCCGCCAGGTAGGCCTCGGTGGCCGGGTCGTTGGCGGTCGTGAACTCGGTAGGGGTCGGGACCAGGTCTTTGAAAAAGGGGCCCGGAGCGATGAACTCGGGGACCGTCTGGGGGACGACGTAGAGGCCGCTGCCGCCTCGGGTGTATGGGGTCTGGGCCTTGTTGCTCAGCCGGTGGGTGATCTCGTCCCAGCTGAAATTGAGGTTCCAAAGGCCATAGCGGCCGAGGCCGAGCTGCAGCTTCTGATCGTCGCGGCCGACGTTTTTCCCCTCGACTTCCAGGTAGTTCCCCTTGTCGCCCAGCAGGGCGTCGAGCCCGATGTTGTAGAGGTAGGCGCCATTGCCGATGTCCCGGTACTCGTTGAACTTGCTCGAGTTCGGGTCGACATCGACCTGCTGGACGCCGGCGGTGATAAGCCCGTTGACGTTATCCTGCGCCAGGGCCGCTGCCGGCATGAGCAGGGCGAGCGCTGCAGTGAACAGATATCTCTTCATTGTAGGCCTCCTCATGCCTTAACGGGTTAACTTGGCGCCGGACGGGCTATTCGACCCGTGCACGGTGACGTGACAGTTGACGCACCCCTCACCATAAGGGTTGCTCGTCCGGTTGTAGCGCGGCAGGTTGATGTGGCCGCCGTAGGTGTGGCACTGGAGGCAGAGGAAGGAGTCTTTGCTGTTTTGCAGCTTGCGATTGTTGGAGCCGTGCGCTTCGTGGCAGGTCATGCAGTCTTCCCGCACCGGGGCGTGCTCCCAGATGAAGGGGCCGCGCTTTTCCTGGTGGCAGGAGTAGCAGGTCTCGTTGACGGTGGCGCCGATGAGCAGGGCCGGATTGGAGGTGCCGTGTACCTGGTGGCAGCTGCTGCACTCCAGTTTCCCTTCCCGTACCGGGTGATGGGACGACTTGTTCATCTCACTGCGGACATTGGCGTGGCAGGAGTAGCAGAGCTCCGATTCACTGGCGCGGCTGAGGAGGCTCTTTTTGCTCTTCGGCTCCATCACCGTATGGCAGGAAGCGCAGGAGAGGCCGGCTGCCTGATGGCGGCCGCTTTTCCAGTAGATGCGGTTCTCACCCTGGTGGCACTGCAGACAGACGGCGGCCTGGGAGAGTGCCGGCAAGGCGAGGCTGCTGTCCGGATCGGCGACATGAGCGCTGCGCGGGCCGTGGCAGGCCTCGCAGTCGGGGGTACGGCTCCCCTGTTTGCCGAACTTGGCGACCTGGGCGTGCCCGGTCTGGCCGTAATGGGTCAGGGCGTCCTCGTGACAGCCGACGCAGACGCTGGCATCGTTCACGTACATCGCCCCCCGAAAAGCGGGGTTGAGGGTGTCCCACTCGATGTTCGCGGCGACAGCGGCTCCGGCTGCGAGCAGGCCAGCCAGAGCCAAGATGGTTCCTTTCCAGATGTTCACCTTCATTCAGTGCCTCCTTGAGAATTCTGCAGTGTTAATAAAGTCCTGGGTCGCATGAGTCGTTTCCGTGTGCCGCACCTCCATCCGTTGATTTTCCTGCCTCGCGAAATCCAGACCTGATCGCAACGCTGACGGCATGACGGCTCGCGGGGACAGGTGATTAAAATATGAATGTTGATCGGTATACTGCTTATGAGAAATGGAATTCTAGATAAGTTTTGTTGAGAAATGGATGGCTGCTGGTGAAGTAAAGTTCACTGAAACTCGAGGATCTTGCAAGGAATCAGCTGCTTAGCTCCAGCAGAGCCGGGTTGCCTGGTCTGGATCAAATCATTGCGAGTGAGGCCATCGGGGGGCGGGAATAGTGAGCGTGGGGAGGCATGGCCTCCCCACGCAACTGTTTTCAATCAAGTTATCAGTTCCAGGGGGCGGCGCCGACGGCGACGGTCTGCCCCTTGGCAGCGAAGCCGGCTTTCTCCCAGGGCCAGATCGCCAGCCAGTCGGCTTCCTTCCTGGCATCGCCCTCCTTTTTCAGAACCCAATGGTACTGATCGGGGGTCAGGCCGGCGGAACGCCCCTGGTCGTCCAGGTTGAAGAGGTGCTGCTTGTTCGGCTGACGGCCATATTCGGTCGCCCAGTTGGGGTAGTCGGACTTGGTCCACCCCTGGCGACCATCGAGCACTTTGAGGACCGCTTCGGCCTGCCCCAGGTGGCAGGTGGCGCACAGCTCTTTGGCCGGCTTTTTCAGGCGGATATTCTCTTTGTCATTGCCGATGGTATGGCTCTGGTGGCAGTCGAAGCAGGCCATGGTGGCGTGCACGCTGTGCGACCCCTTGACCGTGGCGCTCAGGCGGATGTCCATGTCCTGCTGGTGGTCACGGCGCCCCTTGCCGTCAATGGAGACCTGGCGATTCCCCTTCCCCCAGGCCGGGCGGGTGAATTCGGCGAAATCTTCGTACTTGTCGCCAATGCGGTAGCCGCGCAGGTCATGGGCGGTCTTGCCGTGGACGCTCTTCTGGGTGCGGGTATGGCACTGGCCGCAGACCATCTGGCGGGTCGTCATGTCGGTGATCTTGGCCGGATGGATGATCGTCTCCGGACCCGGATTTTTCACATGCTCGCCCCCCGGCCCATGGCACATCTCGCAGCTGATCCGCAGGTCGGCGACGAAGAGGTCGCGCAGGTCCTGGCGCTTGCCGGCGACGAAGTCGGCCTTGGCCGCATCCCAGGCCTTGTGGTCAAAGCCGGTGGTATGGCAACCGATGCAGCGCTCCTGCCAGGAGCGGTGCTCACCGTAAGCCCCTTTGTTGATCTTGCCGTCCGTCGGATACAGCTGCAGGAAAAGGAAATGGTAGCCGGCCCGCTCCTTGTTGCCGGCAAACTGGACTGTTTTCGATTTATCCAGAACCCAGTCGATACCGGAATTTTCGGTTTTGGCCTCATAGGCTTCGGTCGGCGATCCATCGTAGTAAACCATGTAGCGCTGTTTGTGGTTCTGCCCGATGACGTAATCGACCTCCGACCAGGGGTATTTCCTGGTGGAGACATAGATCGTATTTTTGTCTTTCTGATCCAGAACCAGGTGGCTGTCCAACTTGGCCCAGTCGCGACGGACCCACTCGTAGATGTTCTTGGCGAACTCCTTACCCTGGGCGGGCCCCTGGGTCGCCTTCACGGTGTGCCAGGAGGTTTTCCACTGGGCGTGGACATCGGCGTGGCAGGCCTGGCAGGCATCGCCACCGACGTAGTTGGCGGTGTGGGCGATTTCGTTTTGCGCCGCCGACGGGTAGTCCGCCATCCCCGGGGTTGCCAGGGCGAGGCTCAGCGCCGCCGCCGCTACCAGGATCTTCTTTCCGTTCACCATACGTAATCTCCTTCTTCAGCCAATGTTTGCGGACGCCTCCCGCAGGAAAAACTCTGGTAACCACTATGGAGGGAGGGGCAAAAGGGGTTCCAGATAATTCTTCTTTACCGTTAGCCGGTCATCGGTGAAGAAAACTTCCCGGGAATCAGAGGCGGAGAGTGGCGGCGGATGATGCGGGGGTCAGACTTTCGGGTTCAGGGTGTGCGCCAGGAGTTCCATGCAGCCGATGACCCGGCGCCCCTCGGCGGTGAGGGTGTAGAGTTTGCGCTCATCCTGGGCGACCAGGCCGGCTTCGCGGAGCAGTTTCAGATGAAAGTTCATCTTGGTGTGGTCTTCGATCTGCAGGCGCCGCGCCAGATCCATGAAGCGGATGCGCCCCTCCCGGCCGATGCAGCGGAGGATTTCCCGGCGCATCGGGTTGGAGAGGCAGTTGAAGGTCTGGTCCATGTCCAGGGCCAGGTGGCACTCCTGGAATTTGGCCTCTTCCAGATTCTTGCGCACCGTCATCAACAGGTCGCCGACCTTGAACGGTTTGGTCATGTAATCGTCGGCGCCCCGGCGCATCGCTTCCACCGCGTTCTCCACTGTCGCAAAAGCGGTGAGCATGATCACCCGCAGTCGGGGCTGGTGCTGCTTGAGCAGCGACAGGGTGGCCATCCCTCCCATCCCCGGCATCACCAGATCGAGGAGGACCAGGTCGACGGCAGGCCCCAGCAGCTGCAGTGCCTTCTCGCCGCTCTCCGCCTTCAGTACCTCGAAACCGGCTTCCGTCAGAACTTCGGCGATATTTTCCCGCAGTTCGCGATCGTCATCGACAACCAGGATCTTAGCCATGGTGCACTGCTCCTGCCGGAAAAGAGAGGGTCATTTTCGTCCCCAGCCCCGTCTCGCTCTGCACCTTGATCTTCCCCCCATGGGCGGCCATGATGCCGAAGCAGATCGACAGCCCAAGGCCGGTCCCTTCCCCCACCTCCTTGGTGGTGAAGAAGGGGTCGAAAATGGAGTTGAGGATCTCGGGGGGGATGCCGCTCCCGCTATCTTCGACCTCGGCAAATACGGTGGAATCGCTCTGATAGGTGCGCAAGCTCAGGGTGCCGCCGACGGGGGTCGCCTCCATCGAATTGCTCAGCAGGTTGAGAAACACCTCTTCCAGCTTCCAGGGGATGGCCATCACCGGAGCGGTCTCGCCGTACTCGGTCCGAACCCGGTAATCGTTCAAGCGCGGCCCGAGAAGCGAAAGTGTGCTCTCAATCACCTCGCCCAGCAGCGTCGGTTCCAGGGCGGTTTCCCGCTCCCGGGAAAAGACCAGCAGCTCGCGGGCGATTTTGGAAGCGCGTTCGACATTGGTCTCAATGGCATCGACCCGCCGCAGATATTTCTCTTCTTCCGGCAATCCGGTCAGTTTTCCCTTGAGCATCTCCACATTGAGTTGGATGTTGGCGAGCGGATTGTTGATCTCGTGGGCGATGCCGGCGGCCAGCTTGCCGATGGCAAAAAGTTTCTCCGACTGGGCAAAGCGGTTGAGACGATCTTCGATGAGCGCTCGCCACTCGATGTCGAAAATATGCAGAGCCCGCATGGTGAAGTGGAGCAGGGCAAAGGCGGAGAGGGCCCGGACAACTTCCACCGGAACCCCGATCAGGGGGAGAGTGGTGGTGGAGGGGATCAGGCCGGCGAAAATGCTGTAGACCAGCATGGCGATCCCGGCCCCCCGCAGGCTGGTGGCGCCGCTTTGGCTGAGCGGGCGCACGGTGCCTGAATAAAGGAGGAAGCCGATCCCGGAGAACAGGGCTCCCGGGAAGGCGATGAAGTGGCGGGTGCGCAGATCGGCCAGTTGCAGGGAGTCCGAATTCAGCCCCAGATTCTGCCCCAGCAGCGACAGGAGCAGGAACAGCAGCAAAAAGGCTGGGAGGAGCAGGAGCCGCCGGCGGTGGGGGTAGGCCAGGCTCAGCATCCCCAGACCAAAGGCGAGCAGGAACAGAAAACTGATCAGGGTTAGCAGAAATTTGATGGCAATGATGACTGGAAGAAAGCGGAGGGGGAAATCGACCGAATGAAACAAAAAGAAGATCTCGAACCATTCATGGACGGCGTGGCTGTAGGCAAAGAGGGCCAGCAGCCAGAGAAATCGGGAAAATTTCAAGTTGCTGAAGCTGGTGTCGCGCGAGGTTATGGCGACCCCAAGGGTGAAGAAGGCCAAACCATAGAACAGGTAAAGGATATAGATAAGAAAAACATCGAACATCAGAACCCCGCCGGATCACCCCTCCAGTTGGCTGAAAGTAACCGGACTGGTCCTGATTTTCAACGCTATTCGTTTGGCAGTGGAATTATCTGGGGCCGGATGCTACGGGGTCACCAGGCGCAACGCGGGGCCGGTCAGCCGCAAATCGGGCAGTATCTCCGAGGCCGGTAGCGCTTTGCTGAAGTAAAACCCCTGCCCCTCGTCGCAGCCGAAACGGCACAGCAGGTCGTGCTGGGTTGCCGTCTCAATCCCTTCAGCGATCACCTGCAGGTTCAGGCTGTGTGCCATGTCGATGATCGACCGGGCCAGTTCGCTGCCGGACGGCTCGGTCCCGATCGGTTCGATGAAGGCCCGGTCGATTTTGATGCGGTCGACCGGGAAGCTTTTGAGGTAGGTGAGGCAGGAATAACCGGTGCCAAAATCGTCGATCGCCAGAGTGACCCCAAGATCCTTCAGACGTTTGAGGACGCTGATATTTTCCTCGATGTTCTCCAGGAAGATACTCTCGGTCAATTCCAGTTCCAGAAACGGCGGGTCGAGGCGGGTTTCGCGCAAGATGGCCGCGACCAGCTGCACGAAATCTTTCTGTTTCACCTGCCGGGTGGAGATATTGACGGCTATTCGGCTGGCCGGATAGCCGTTCTCCTGCCAGTACTTGTTCTGAAGGCAGGCCTCGCGCAAGACCCATTCCCCCACCTTGATGATGGCTCCGGTATCCTCGAGGATGGAGATAAAGCGATCCGGCGGCACCAGACTCCCTCCCAGCGGTTGCCAGCGCAGCAGGGCCTCGCGACCGGTTATCTTGCCCGTTCGCAAGGCCAACTGCGGCTGGAAGTGCAGGAGGTATTCGTTGCGGCTGACGGCGTTGCGCAAGCTGGTCTCCAGGTGCAGGCGGTTGAGGGTCTGGTGGGTCAACCCGGCGGAGAAGAAGCGAAATGCATTGCCGCCGGCCTGCTTGGCTTTGTACATGGCGACATCGGCATTTTTCAGAATTTCTTCGACGCTGTCACCGTTCTCCGGGTAGATGGCGATGCCAATGCTGGCCGAGGTGAAGATCTCCTGCTCTTCACAATGGAAGGGGGCGGCCAGCGTCTCCAACAGGCGCTCCGCCAGATGGGCCATATCGCGGGGGGGGCCGACGCGGGGGAGGATGATGGCGAACTCATCGCCGCCGAGCCGGGCGACCAGGTCGTTGTCCCGCATGCAGCCGGTGATCCGGCGGGCGATGGTCTGCAACAGTTGATCACCGAAGGCGTGGCCGAGTGAATCGTTGACGATTTTGAACCGATCGAGGTCGACGAACATCAGGCCGACCCGGCGTTTTTCCTCGCCGGCGCTGATCAGGATCTGTTGCAGCTGCTGTTGAAAGGAGAGCCGATTGCACAACCCGGTGAGAAAATCGTTCTGGGCCAGGTGCGCCAGCGTCTTCTCGGCCTCCTTGCGGGTGGTGATGTCGATGGAGTACTCGATCATCTGCGTCACTTTGCTGTTTTCATCGAAGATGGGGTGGCCGTGCACTTCAACGATCCGTGCCCCATGCTTATGTTCCACTTTGACCGGCTTGCCGGTACGCACCACTTCTTTCAAGGGGCAGAGATGGTCGGCACCGTCGCAAGGATGGTCCAGACCGTGGGAGAGGCGATGACAGGTGATGCCGGCGTGCATCCCCTCCTCATTGGCGGCATTGTTGAACAGGGAAATCGTATAGTCCTCCACATTGATGACGTAGAAGGGGTGGGAGATCGATTCGAAGACGTTGAGCAGAAATTCGTGCTGCCGTTTCTGCTCCTCCGTCGCTTTTTTACGTTCGGTAATGTCCTTGGCGACGTAGACCAGCCCTTGTATTTCGTTGTTGACCCCATAGAAAATCGAAGTGGAAAGGAGTACCGGCACGTCCTCCCCTTCCCGGGTACGAAGATTGGTTTCCAGGTTCCGGCAGACAAAGGCGGCCCGCAGCTCTTTGCCGATCAGAGGGGTGGCGTCGCGATCGCGAAAATCTTCCAGCAGGTCCTGGAGATGCCGGCCGATCAGCTCCTTTTCGCAATAATCGGAGAGCTTGAGCGTCGCCTTGTTGATCTTGCGGATGCGGAACTCGGTGTCGACGACCACCAGGGCGTCGCTCATGTTCTTCAGAATGCTGTCGACGTAGGCCTTGGAAACGGTCGTCTGCTCCAGATCCTCGGTCATTTTCAGGAAGGCCAGGCCGAGTTCGCCGATTTCATCCTCGGGGTCCATCTTCTGCAGGCTGGGCAGAGGAGGTTCGCCTCGGCCGAAACGGCGCACTGCCTCCTTGATCTCTCCCAGCGGGTGGATCAGCATCCGCTGGGCCACCCAATTGATCACCACCGTCATCAGCAACAGCAAGGTCAGATAGAAGCCGATCAGCAGTGAGTTTTTCTGGCCGGCCAGGCGAAGGATCGCGTCGATATCCTGCTCGAAGGCCTGTCCGTAAAAAGCCCGGGTCTTTTCCATCTCCTCGACCAGTCCGACATAGGTGCGGTTCAGTCGCTGGATGTCGCCCAGGTAAAGGACCGGGTTGACCCCGGTGGCCAGCACCGGGTAGATGCGCGAAGCATTGAGGGAGTAGTCGAGATATCGCTGTTTGAGGTCGGCAGTCGGTTTGATCGGATAGGTGTGCAGACGGTGGTTTTGCCCGGTCAGCCAGGCCATCTTGTCGAGCAGGACCAGAACAGTCGCGGCGTGGGCATCGGCCTCCTCGGCCGAATCCGGCAGGCCGAACAGGAAGCTCTCCTCGTACAGCTGGTTCTGCTGCCGGACGGCACCGAGCAGTTCGATACTGCTGGTGGCGAGATGAAAATCGAGATCCCGGATTTCTTCCAGATGGTTCTTCAGTTCCCTCTGGGAGAAAAAAGTAAAGGTACTGGCCAGGGTGAAGCCGAGGAAGGCGACGCTGATACAGAGCCGGACTTTCCGACGGATGCTGTTGAACAGTCGCACGATGGCTCCTCAGTCTAGCGTAGTTCCAACCTCTTTACCGCCGGGTCGAGACTGTCGGCCTTGATATAGCCGATCCCATGGCGGTCGGCCGCTATCGCTCTCTTCATCTCCTGGTCCCCTCGGACCTGCAGGGGGGGGAGGCCGGTGCCGGAAAAGACGATGCGCTTCCAATAGAGGAAGAACTGTCGGGGTGATTTGTTCACCAGGGCCGGGATGAACTCCTCGTTGACGGACTCCTCCAGCTGGACATACAGCTCGATCTTGCCGTTTCCTTCCCAGGTGGTCTTTTTCCCCAGGAAGATCTGCACGGCTTCCTGGCGGCTGAGGGAGGAGACCGGGTTTTCCCGATTCACCACCAGCACGACTTCCGACCCCCAGGCGGCAAACGCCCAGGGGGTCAGCAGGAGGGAGGCCAGCCACCATTTTCCGGCAGACATGCCCCAGCCTCTCAGAAGAAGAAGTAGGTTTTGAGAACGTAATACGACCATTCTTCCTTCACCCCTTGGGGGTTGTAGACCGGGAGCCCCAGGCCGGCCCCGTCAACGTCATGCCATTCGGCCTTGATCAGCCAGTTGTCGGTGATGTCGTAGCGCAAGCCCACCCCGAAGTCTTTTCGCCAGCCGAGAAAATCAGGCTGCTTCTGAGCCACGAAGGTCTGACCGCGGCGGTCGTTCTTGTCGGCCCAATACTCGTCATAAAGAACCGAGAAGGTCAGCCGATCGAGAAGACGGTAGGAGAGCTGTACGTACCAGGCTTGGGAGCGCCCGCCGGGCAGTTCGACCCCGAAATATTTCCTGTTGTTGGAATACTCGGAGTACTCGGCCGCCAGCAGCAGGTTCGGTCGGGAGTACTCAAGGGAAAAGACGTAGAAATCGTCATTGTGCCCCTCCCCCGTTCCCATGGTGGGGGTAAAGACGGTCTCCCCGGTTTCAGAGTCGAGGCGACGGTCGAGTTCGATATCGAAATCAGTCTTCCCCTCGAAAAAGGAGGCCCCCACCCGCAACCCCTGCACGACGGTGTTGAGGACCAGGGCGCCGCCATAGACGTAGCGGTTGTTGAAATCGATATCGGTGACTAACCCCAGCCCCTTGCTGCGGGCGACCCGCTGGGAGGTCAGCAGATTGCCGCGGGCGTGGCCAGAGTCTTCGGGAAAGCTGACTTCGCCGTAGAACAACTGGTAATCGAGATCGCCCAGTCGGCCGGCC
>JACZKF010000403.1 GCA_014860175.1 Desulfuromonadales bacterium
GCATTCCTCGAAATTTTAATAAAAAGGAGTCTGCCGGATGGCGATAGCGAAGAAGGTCAAAGCGTGCATCGAAGGGTCGTCGTGGATTCGCAAGATGTTCGAGGAGGGGGAGCGGCTGCGCCAGCAGTTCGGCGCCGAGAATGTCTTCGATTTCACCTTGGGGAATCCGGACGTGGAGCCACCGGAGGAGTTTCGCCGGGAGCTGCGGCGGCTGGCGGAGGAGCCGGTCCCCGGCATGCACCGCTACATGAACAACGCCGGCTACGAGCAGACCCGGGCGGCGGTCGCGGCCGCCATCGCCGGGCACTGCGGCAAGCCGGTCACCGCCCGCCAGGTGGTGATGACCTGCGGCGCCGGCGGCGCCCTCAATGTCGTGCTCAAGACGGTACTCGATCCCGGCGACGAGGTCATCATCCTCGCCCCCTTCTTTGTCGAGTACAAGTTCTATGTCGACAACCACGGCGGGGTGACCCGCGAGGTCTGGACCGACCGCGACACCTTCCAACTCGACCTGGCGGCCATCGAGGCGGCCATCGGGCCAAAGACCCGGGCGCTGATAATCAACTCCCCCAACAACCCGACCGGGGTCGTCTACCCGGCCGAGGCGCTGTGCGCCCTCGGCGCCCTGCTGACGCGCAAGGAGAAAGAGTTCGGACGGCAGCTGACGGTGATTTCCGACGAGCCCTACGCCCGCCTCGCCTTCGATGGCCACGAGGTGCCGCCGGTCTTCACCTGTATCCGCAACTCGGTCATCGCCACCTCCCACTCCAAGGACCTCGCCCTCCCCGGCGAGCGCATCGGCTACCTGGCCGCCAACCCGGAGATGGCCGGCGTCGACCTGTTCATCGAGGGGGCGGTCTTCTGCAACCGGGTCCTCGGCTTCGTCAACGCCCCGGCTCTGATGCAGCGCCTGATCGCCGGCCTGCAGCAGGTGAGCGTCGATGTGCTCGCGTACCAGCGCAAGCGCGACCTGCTCTACGATCACCTGACCGGCCTCGGCTTTCAGATGGTCAAACCGGGGGGCGGCTTCTACCTGTTTCCCAAGTCGCCGCTGGCCGACGATGTCGCCTTCGTCCGCCTGGCCCAGCAGCACCAGATCCTCCTCGTCCCCGGCGCCGGCTTCGGCGCCCCCGGCTACTTCCGCATCGCCTACTGCTTCGACGAAGCGATGATCCGCCGCAGCCTGCCGGCCTGGGAGAAGCTGGCAAAGGATGTGGGGCTGGGGTAAAAAGGCGTAATCAGTAATCAGTGATTGGTGATCTGAATGGAAAAGCGTTTTCTCACCCCCGCCGAAACCGTCCGCGCCATTGTCGAGAACGGCAAGCGGGTCAACTCCCAGTCGCTGTCGCGCACGGTGGTGCTGTCGCTGCTGGCCGGCTTCTACATCGCCTTTGGCGCCCAGCTGGCGACGGTGGTGACGATGGATACGGCGGCAACCTTGGGGACGGGGATCTCCCGGCTGCTGGGGGGGAGCGTCTTTTCCGTCGGCCTGATGCTGGTGGTGGTCTGCGGGGCGGAGCTGTTT